>DASRSQ010000480.1:0-6280 GCA_035656475.1 Gemmataceae bacterium
TCAGGTCGATTTGACGCGCCAGTCCTTATATCTCAACGAAAGCCAGGTGCTTAACGCGAAAGTCGTGATGGAGAACTTGCTCGACAACTTCAAAGTCACGATGGGCTTGCCGCCCGACGTGAATTTTGCCGTCAAGGATCCGTTCCTCGACCGCTTCCAATTGATCGACCCCAAGCTAACGAAGATTCAAAACCATGTGGTAAACGTCGTCGAGAAGGTGCGCAATCCAGCGGCGCCGCTCACGATCGAAGATTTGACCGACTACCTCCAAGACGTCGAGCGGGTACAGGCCGAGATCACCGGCCACTTGAACGTCGTCACCAACGATTTCGCCAAGCTTGACGAGCGTTTGCCATCGCGACGGGCGACGCTCGAACGGTTGCAACTGCGACCCGAATACGATCGAGGGGACGTCGAACCCGAGGCCTACAGCGTGAAACTGCTTGACGAGCGTGTAGAAACATTGAAGGACGACTATCAGGATCTACAGAATCGCCTGGATGCCAGCTGGAAAGACTTCGACGTGTTGCGTGGCGAATTGCCCAGCGTCGAGTCCGAAGCCGGGCGGCGCCACTTCCTGGATGCCATCACTTCGCTCTCGGCCCAGGTGCTCGAACTGACGCTGATCCAAGCCCGCGCCCGCCTTGACGCCATCGAATTGGTTCCGATCAATCTCCTGCCGTCGCAGGCCGTTGTCATCGCCAGCGCCAATCGTCCCGATTGGGCTAACACGCGTGCCAGCGTGATCGATGCCTGGCGATTAATCGAGTTCAACGCTAACCAACTGCGGGCCGGACTGAACGTCGTATTCAACGGCGATATTCAAACGCCGAATGGAAATGCATTCAATCCCGTGAACTTTCGCGGGTCGGCCGGGGATTTGAATGTTTCACTGCAATTCGACACGCCGCTGACGCGATTGAACGAGCGGAATGACTATCGGCAAGCGCTGATCGGCTACCAGCAAGCTCGCCGCCGCTGGATGGCGTATGTCGACACAATTCACCAGACGTTGCGCCAGGAAATCCGCCAAATCAATCTGAACCAGATCAACTTCGAACAAAACCGCGGCGCCGTGGCGATCGCCATCGAAAAAGTCGATATCGCGCGGTTGCGACTGATGCAGCCGCCAGCGCCCGGCGAGACCACGACTTTCAGCAACACGTTTGCTCGTGACTTGCTCCAGGCCCTGAACGATCTGCTCCAGGCACAAAACGACTTCATGAGCATTTGGGTGAACTACGAGGTGCAGCGGATCTCCTTGGACTTCGACCTGGGCATCATGCAACTCGACGAGCGCGGCGTATGGATCGACCGGGGGAATGTCGACGGCGACAAGCTGATCGAGGAGTATGCACAGGAATGCGAACCCGAGGCGTTGCCGTTCCGCTGGCAGGCCACCGAAGACGCCGAAAAGCAACAGCAGAAGCTACGTGAAGGCACGACCGAGGAAGAGCAAAAGGAAGAGGAGATTCCGCCGCCCAACCCCCACCCCACCGATAACGTGCAAAGCATGCCGGAGCCCGGGTCGGAAGAAGTCGTCGATTCGCTGGCCGAAAAGGCTCGCCAGGCGTTGGCCGCCACCCGACCGGTCAAGCTGGTCTCGCCCACGGGGCGCGCCGCCCTGAGGCAGAAACAGCCGGCCGAGCGGCCGCAGGTTCCGCAAACGCCGTTTTGATTTACCGCTTCGGGGGGCTAGATGCCAGCACCGCCCGGCGACCACCCCCTTTGTGGTTCCAGGGGCGAAAAACCGCGACCTCTCGGCGCGCCTGCCGGGTTGAATGATTATGGTGACAGGCCGTGCCACCTCGGCTACAATCAACGTGGGTTTATGCCTCCCCTCGCGGCCTCGCTACTGCCTACCCTCTGGTCCGTGAGCCCTCTTGTCGCAATAGGTGACCGCATGTCGCGTACGCATCGCCCCTCGTTAGTCCTGGTCGCCGCTCGCCGGTCGACCGTGAGGAGCGGGTTTTCGCTCATCGGCCTGTTGGTCATGCTGCTGTTCCTGGGCGGAATCGGCGGCGGCGCGTATTGGTACCTGCGCCCCATGCTGTCGGGTGAAAAGCAGGAGACCACTTATCTGGTCGACCACGTCAAAAGCGGGGTTTTCACGCACGACGTGGTGGAACGCGGCGAAATCGAAAGCTCCAGTAACGTCGAAGTCCGCAGCGCGGTGCAATCGCGCAGCTCCGGGGCCGGCGGCGGCATGGCCATTATCGAGATCGTTCCCGAAGGCACCGTCGTGGCCGAAGGGGATCTTCTCGTCAAGCTCGACGACTCGTCGTTACGCGACGAATTGACGCAGCAGCAAAACGTGGTGAACGCCAGCGACTCACTGGTGATTCAATCCCTGGCCAACCTGGAAACGGCCAAAATCGCCAAGGAAGAATACGAACAGGGGACGTTCAAGCAGGACGAAGAGACGCTGCAAAGTGCCGCGTTCGTGGCCGAGGAGAATCTCCGCCGCGCCCAGGAATACGCCCGGCACAGCGAGCGGCTGGCTTCGCGCGGCTATGTCACGCAGGTGCAGCTCGAAGCCGACAAGTTCGCGGTTAAAAAGGCCGAAGCGGATTTGGCACTGGCGAACACCAAATTGATGGTCATTCGCACGTACACCAAGAAGAAAATGGTCGAGCAGCTCGACGCAAACATCAAGATCGCGGACGCCAAACTGAAAGCCGACGAGAAGACGAACGCCATCGATCGCGCCAAGCTGGAATTCATCCAATCGCAAATCGACAAGTGCATCATCAAGGCACCGGCCGCTGGCCAGGTGGTTTATGCGAACGAGAGCGGCGGTCGCAACGGCCAGGACGTCGTTATTCAGGAAGGGACGGTCATTCGCGAGCGGCAGGTAATCATCCGTTTGCCGGACCCGGAGAAAATGCAGGTCAAGGCACGCATCAACGAGTCGCGCATCGATTACGTACGGGAAGGTCTGCCCGTCATCATCCGTCTGGACGCTCTGCCGAACGTCGAGCTGGCGGGCACCGTCCGCAAGGTAAGCGATTATCCGATGCCGACGGGCTGGTTCGGTAGCAACGTCAAGGAATATGCGACCTTCATCCAGATCGACAACCCGCCAGCAGCGATGCGGCCAGGTATGACCGCCGAAGTGGCCATCCGTACCGAGCAATTGGAAAATGCTTTGCAATTGCCCTCGCAGGCCGTCTTCGAGCGCGGGGGCAAGCACTGGTGCATCGTGCCAGAGGGCCAGAACCTGGTCGCCAAGCCCGTGAAGATTGGGGCCACGAACGATAAGGTGGTTGTCATCAAGGATGGGCTGAAGAACGACGACATCGTGGTCAGCAATCCGCGCAAATACCTGAAGGACGTCGAACTGCCTGCCGCCAGCGAAGAGGACGACAAGCAAAGGCTTGCCAAGATGCCTCCACCGCGCGACGACGGCGAGAAGTCGCGGCGCGTGGCCTCGGCCGAAGGCGGACCGGGCGGCGCACGCGGCAAGGGAGGCGGCGGGCGTGATCCAGCCACGATGGTGGCCGGCATGATGGAGCGGCTCGATAAGAACAGCGACGGTAAGCTCGAAGAATCCGAGATGGGCGATCTGCCCGAGCAATTCCGCACCGCTCTAAAAAGTGCCGACACCAATGGCGACGGCTTCACCGATAAGGCCGAGGCGATGAAGATCATGCAGGCCATGCGCGGCGCCGGTGGTGGCGGGGGCCGTCCACCGGGCACGGGCGGCGGAGGTGGAGCGGCGCCATGAACCTCGCCTTTCGAGTCGAGGATCTGAAAAAGGAATACGTGCTCGGCGGTGAAACGGTCCACGCTCTACGCGGTGTGACCATCGAAGTGCCCGAAGGCGATTACGTCGCCATCATGGGCCCCTCCGGTTCCGGAAAGAGCACGCTGTTGAACCTGTTGGGCTGCCTCGACCGGCCCTCGGGCGGCAAGTACTTTCTCGGCGGTGATGACGTCGCCAAGATGTCGGACAATCGCCTCTCCGAGGTGCGCGCCCAGCGCATCGGCTTCGTCTTTCAATCGTACAACCTCATCGCCCAACTCACCGTGGTGGAGAATATCGAAGTTCCCCTCTATTACGGCGGCCAGTTGAATTCCAAAACGCGCGCCCGCTGCAAGGAACTGGCCAAAATGGTCGGCCTGGGTGAACGATTAGGGCATCGTCCCACGCAGCTCTCCGGCGGTCAGCAGCAGCGCGCGGCAATCGCCCGCAGCCTGGTTAATGATCCCTACTTCATGCTCGCCGACGAGCCAACGGGCAATCTCGATTCCGTCACCTCGCACGAGATTCTCGATTTGCTCGCGCGGCTGAATCAGGAAGAGGGCAAGACCATCATCATGGTCACGCACGAAGAGGACGTCGCCGAGCGGGCCAAGCGCATCATTCGACTGAAAGACGGCCTCTTGCAATCGGATGTGCGGCGATGACCTTCGGACTTCGTACCTGGTCGCTGGGCGTCAAAAGTCTGCTTTTGCACCCGTTGCGCTCCCTCTTGACCGTGCTGGGCATCTTCATCGGCGTGGCCAGCGTGATCTGGCTCTTGGCCATCGGCGAAGGGATCAGCAAAAAAGCCCAAGAGCAGATCGAGAGCCTGGGCGCCGACAATATCATCGTTCGTTCGGTAAAGCCCCCCAATGAATCGCTCCCCGACAGCCGCGGGCCGATTCCCTATGGCCTGAAGCGCGAAGATTTCGAGCGCCTCATGACCATCAAGACCATCGATCGCGGGTTGAAAATCCGCGAGCTGCGCCGGCAGTTTCGCCATAACGACCGGCTGGTCGACGGGCGGCTCGTCGGCTGCACGCCTGAGTACGCCCAGGTCACGCACCTGGAAGTCGATCGCGGACACTTCATCACCGACGCCGAGATGGAGCAAAAGGAAAAGACGTGCGCGCTGTCGGCCGAGGTCGCCGAGCGCCTCTTCCCTTATGAGAATCCCATCGGCGAGAGCATCCGCATCGAGGAAGACTATTACGTCGTCGTGGGCGTCATGAAGCCGCGCGAATCGACCGCCGGGATCGGCGGGTCGCTGGCGGCCCAGGACTTTACCGATGACGTGTACATCCCGATCAGCACGCTGTGGACCCGCATCGGTGACATCGTCGTCACGCGGCGCAGCGGATCGTTCGAAGGCGAGATCCTCGAGCTCTCGCAAGTGACGCTGCGGGTCGACAAAGTCGATAACGTGCTGGCCACGGCCGACGTGGTGCGGAACATCATCTCCGCGAAACACCGCATTGCCGATTACGCGATCACGGTGCCGCTGGATCTGCTGGAGCAGGCCAAGACGACGCGCTTGATGTTCATCGTCTTCATGGGCTTGATCGCGGCCATTTCGCTCATCGTAGGCGGCATTGGGATCATGAACATCATGCTGGCCACGGTGACCGAGCGCACCCGCGAAATCGGCATTCGCCGGGCGCTCGGCGCCAAGCGAGCCGACATCACTCGGCAGTTCCTGGTGGAAACGATCGTGCTGTCGATCGTCGGTGGGCTTACCGGAGTGGCTGGGGGATTGACCTGCGGCGCCGTCACCGAGGCCGCCCGCTCTGGCATGGAGTATTTCTTTCCCCAAGTGATGGAAAACCTGCCCGAGGTCGTGCATACGATCGCGCCGCAGATCGTTCCGTGGTCGATTCCCGTGGCGTTCGGCATCTCGGTGGCGGTGGGTGTCATCTTCGGTCTGTACCCAGCCACGCGCGCCGCGGCGATGGATCCGATCGAAGCCTTGCGTCACGAGTAGGCTGTGGCGAGAAGATTTGCCACAGAGATCGCCGAGACCACAGAGAGAATGCGGTTACACGTCGGCGGAATGCCAGGCGGAATGCCAGGTCGCGGAACAACGCTCGTTACCCGATGGGAGTTCCCTCGGTGACCTCGGTGCGCTCGCTGGCAACATTTCTGCTGCGCGAATGTTGCCCCACTCTCCGAATTAGTTCGGCGCCGAATGCTCGGATTCGAGCTGGGAGATTTTTTCGACGCGCCGCGCGTGGCGCCCCCCTTCGAACTCGGTCCGCAGCCAGATTTCGACCATGCGGTCGATCAGTTTCTCGCCGAGCATGTCGGCCGACAGGCAGAGCAGATTCAGGTCGTTGTGCCGCCGGCTCATCTCAGCCGACAGATCATCGTGGCACGGGGCGGCCCGTACGCCGGGAAACTTGTTGGCCGCGATGCACATGCCAATGCCTGTGCCGCAGATCAGGATGCCACGTTCGACTTCGTGGGCGCTGACTTGCTTGGCGACGACGCAGGCGATATCGGGATAGTCGACGCTTGTGGCGTCGCGCGTGCCGCAAT
>DASRSQ010000481.1:0-5713 GCA_035656475.1 Gemmataceae bacterium
TGCGAAAGTAGCCGTCGTTGACATTGATCGAGACCGCGCTGACGAGACTGTAAAGCTCGTCGAACAAGATGGCGGTACGGCATTCGCGATCACGGCTGACGTCAGCGACGAAGGCCAGATGAATGACGCTGTTTCGCGAACAGTAGAAGAGTTCGGAAAGCTTGACATCATGTTCGCCAACGCGGGTGTAATCTCGCGTGGCGGCGTGCCTTCGGTTGCTGGCGGAGAGCACGTGGACTTCCAGGATCTGACTGCAGCGGACTGGCAGCACGTCTTGGGAGTCAATCTCAGCGGCGTGGTGTATGCCGCTAAGGCGGCTGTGCCGGCCCTTCGTGCGAATGGCGGAGGAACAATTCTCGCCACGTCGTCGGCGGCATCTTTGGTTGCATATCACGGGATCGCCCTGTATTCCGCGACCAAGGCGGGCGTTAACGGGCTTGTTCGGGGACTGAGCCTCGATCTCGGTCGGTTTGGCATCCGCGTAAATGCTATTTGTCCCACGCACGGCATGTCTCCCAACTTCCTTATGGCGCCGGGATCGCCCGTGGTTGGCAAGTCCTACGAGGAAGTAGCCGGCCCTTGGGATCCGAGCACCTCACCGATTCCGCTCAAACTCAATCGGCCGCCCTCGCTGCTCGATAACGCAAAGGCCGCGCTGTTCCTCGCGTCTGATGATTCAGCCTATATGTCCGGGCTTTGCCTCCCCACCACAGACGGCGGCACATTGTCCCGTGTGGGAATGTGGTTTGAAGAAGACCAGGGCCAGTCGTTGGATATTCCGTCGGTAGATTGACGAGATAATCTCACCCGATTTACGAAAGTAAGTGCAGTAATGCCTCAAGAATTTTTGAAGCTGCTTAATCGTATTGGGAACGATTGGGTGGCCCCGCAGTCGGACAGTTGGATTGATGTGGTTGCGCCAGCGGACGGCAGCGTAATCGGCCAAGTAGCCGACAGCGGAGTTGAAGACGTCGATTTGGCAGTTTGCGCTGCAAGGGACGCCTTTACGGAGGGCTCCTGGTCGGGTCTGACCGCGGTGCAGCGGGCAGATTACCTGCTGAAGATCGCTGACTATCTGGAAAGTCACTTATCCGAGCTGACGGAAACAATTGGGCGAGACACTGGCAGTCCCGCTCGCCTTGCGACTGCTTTGCAGGCGTATACGCCAATAATCCACATCCGCGAATTTGCTTCAATGGCACCGTTGCTGGACACGCCAGTGGTCCATGCCGTCGACGGACCGGTCGCGCCTGGAAGCTGGCGCATCGAGAGAGAGCCGATCGGAGTTGTGGGCGCATATGTTCCCTATAACTTCCCCCTGTTTGAAGCAGTGTGGAAGGTCGCTCCGGCGCTGTTGGCAGGCAATACGATTGTAGTGAAGCCATCACCGCTGACGCCAACAGGCGTCCAGGAGCTCGCTAAGGCTGCAGAAGCTGTTGGCCTCCCCCCGGGGGTTATTAATGTTATCCATGGTGACGTGGCGGCTGGGAAAGCTTTAGCGCAAAACCCGGGCGTAGATTTTATCACCTTCACTGGCAGCACCGCTGTCGCCCGCGAAATAGCAGCTTCTGCGGCTCAGAACTTGACCCCGGTAATGGCAGAATTGGGTGGGAAATCTCCTTCGGTTGTGCTAGAGGACGCCGATCTGCGCATGGCCATTAAAGGCTCGTTGTATTCAGGACTGATGAATTCTGGTCAGGCTTGCGTGGCCACCACCCGGGTGCTCGTCCCTGATCATCTATATGACGAAGCTGTTGCATTGGCGACTGAGTACGCAGAGCAGCTGATCGTGGGCGATCCCAGCTCGGAGGCCACCGATATTGGGCCAGTTATCAGTCGTCGGCAGCTGGAGAAGATTGAACAGCATGTCGCTCGTGCTCGGGAGCAAGGAGCGAAGGTGACCACTGGCGGATGCCGCGCAGTTGAAGTTCCCTCGGGGGGATTCTATTACAAGCCGACAGTTGTTCGTGACGTTACGCCGGACATGGACATCGCAGTTAAGGAGGTGTTCGGCCCTGTAATCGCCTTCTTGAGGTACGGCACGGTCGATGAAGCGGTAGAAATTGCAAACAGTACTCCTTACGGACTCGCTTCTGCGGTATGGGGCGGAGATGTCGAGCGGGCCGAGTCGGTCAGTGCGCGGATTGAAGCTGGTCTGAAGTTCATTAATGATGTCGGCGGGATTGACGTGACGCGTACCCCTCTGGCTGGCCGCAAGCAGAGCGGAATTGGGGCGGAACTCGGACCCGATGGGTTGTTCGCCTACACGCTTCCGGCAAGCACCTATTTGTCGCATGGAGAAGGTAGGCAGAGTGCTGCCTACGTGCTCGTCGGCTCTAAGTGGGGATGACAGTGAATTCTGCGCAGGACGTCGGGAAGATGCTCGTGGTAGATCGGTCAGCCTGCATGGGCCATGGAATGTGTTACGGAACCGTCCCGTCGATTATTGATTCCGACAATGATGGGTATCCTGTAGTGAGGGTAGATAATATCGCGCCGCAGGACATTCCTCTCGCCGAACTCGCCGTCTCCATTTGTCCAGAACGGGCGCTGTCGCTGCAGACTCTGCGCGAACGAGAAGCGGATGCATAGCCGCCGTTTGCCGCGGTCTTGCTAGCTGATGGCCGTAAAGGGATCACCAAGATACTGAACGTCAAAGCGTTTGCCCGATTCACAGCTTTTGCTTGTGACGTTGGTATCGATGTCGGAATCGTGTATCCCTCAACTGAGTGATGAGCGATTGGTCGGCGCCATTGCAGTGATTCGTAGGACAAATAGGAGGCAAAGATGTCAATCCAGCAACTTGCGATCAACGAAGTCCCTACGATTGGTCGTATCGGACCTCGGCCGGATGGCGTGGATAACGACTTTTGGTCTGGACTTGCAATCGGTGAGTTGAGAATGCAGCAATGCGCGGATTGTGGGGAGTGGTATTTCCTCGTCTGGCGCTGCGGCAGATGTGGTTCATGGGATGTACCGTGGGTGGCGACGCCTCAGGTCGGCCGAATCTATTCTTGGATTCGGACCTATCAGCCATTCGCAAAGGAATTCGTGGACATTCTACCTTACGTCACTGTACTGGTAGAGCTTCCTGCCGCGGGCAAGCGCCGGCTACTTGGCGTGCTCGTCGGTGATCAAGACGGACTAAAAATTGGCGCTGAGGTAGTCGGGGTGATTCAAGAGCCGTCGGATTTGACGAATGGGAAGCCAGTATTGCGCTGGGAACTCGCGCGGAGCTGATCGGTTTTCCGCCCGGAACGCAAGTTAAGGAAGCAGGTTTCGATATGTCTCCCCTCCGAGGCGCAACAGCTATCACAGGAGTCGGTCAGACGCCCTTCTATCGTCGGGGGGAGGCGCCCCATTCTGAGCGTAGAATGCTATTACAGGCGCTAGCTGACGCCTGCGCTGAGTCGGGCATCCACGCTAGTGATATCGACGGCTTTGCAACGTACCATCATGACCGGCACAACGGTACCCAACTAATGACGGAGTTGGGCACCAAGGAACTACGGTGGTCGAGCATGGTTGCAGGCGGCGGCGGGGGGGGCATCCCGGGGGCGATCGGCATGGCGTCGGCGGCGATCATTTCTGGGCAGGCGAGTATTGTTGCCGTATACCGCACTATAGCCGAACGTGAGTTCGGCAGATTCAATACCGGGATTGAGCAGGAACGAGCCGAGTCCCATTACGATGCGCATGGTCTGTGTACGGCTGCACAGATGGTCGGTTTGCGTTCTGAAGTGATGCTCAATTCATACGGTATTCCGGCAAGCGCTATGGAAGCCTTGGTGTTGGCCGACTACTTTCATGCTCGTAACAACCCGAAGGCCCGGGCATTCCAGAACACCGTTGATTCCGAGACGTACCGGAACTCGAGATTGATTGTCGAACCCTACCGGCTGTACGATTGTTCTCGCGAGTGTGACGGTGCTGCTGCGGTCATCGTGATGTCGTCCGAGGAAGCAAAGAAGCGGGCATGTCGTCCGGTTTACGTGTTGGGCTTGACGCAAGGCGCACCGCGGGACGGCGGCGATAATGTGGAGAATTTTCGTGAGTACGGGTTGGCCGGATTTTCCTCGGTCGCGCGGCGTCTGTGGGCGCAATCCGGACTTAGGCCGTCTGATGTCGACGTTGTCCAGGTTTATGAGAACTTCAGCGCAGCAGGCGTGGGCGCGCTGCTAGAGCACGGCCTTTTTACGAGGGATAACGTTGCAGAAGTAATGACCATGGAAAACTTGGTTGCGCCGTCAGGGAAGCTTCCAGTGAACACAAGTGGCGGCTGTCTTGCGGAAGGATTCATTCATGGAATGGAGATTGTGTTAGAGGGTGTTAGGCAGATTAGGGGTGATTCTCCAAATCCTGTACCAGGTGCTGAAGTGTGTCTCGTTACTGGGGGCCCCGCCTCTACCTATGTAAGTTCCGCACTTTTCGGAGCCGAGAGTACCCTCTGAGGGAAATCAGTGGACTGTGTGGCGCTAATTTTTGTGTGCTTACTCATACGGAAATAGAAAGGCCCGTGCGCTTGCGGCCTCCCGCTCCACCATTTCCGAGTTTGGGAATAATCTCGTTCGCGTGTGATTCTGTCGCTGAAGCGGTGGCGGTCACCACCAAATCTGGTGGTGGCCGCCGAGGGTGTCTGACAGACACTGTCACGGTGCTGCCTGGGAATCCTGCCACTGGCAGGACGCCTGGCGTCCACCGTGCTGGTGTTATCTTGTTTGGCCGACACGCGGTCGTTCCCGACGTCGTTTTAACGCGTGCCGGGGATTTACGTCGGCGCGCTTTGATCAGAAAGGAAGATCACTAATGACAACTGCAGTGATCGTGGATGCGATCAGGACCGCGTCCGGCAAAGGCAAACCAGGCGGGCAGCTCTCGGGCGTGCACCCCGCGGATCTGCTGTCGCAGGTGCTGCGCGGGTTGATCGATCGCACGGGTCTGGACCCGGCACTGGTCGATGACGTCATCGGAGGATGCGTCGGCCAGGCCGGCGAACAGGCACTCAACATCACTCGCAGCGCCGTCCTAGGCGCGGGATTCCCTGATGCCGTCCCCGCGACCACGGTGGACCGGCAGTGCGGTTCCAGTCAGCAGGCCGCGCATTTCGTCGCGCAGGGCATCCTTGCGGGCGCCTACGAAATCGGAATCGCCTGTGGGGTCGAGTCGATGAGCCGGGTTCCCATGGGCACCGCGCCGATGGGGAAGGACGCGTTCGGGCCGGCAGTGGCTGCGCGCTACCGAGAGGGCCTCATCAACCAAGGCGTTTCGGCGGAATTGATTGCAGCGAAATGGAAGTTCGACCGAACGACGCTGGACGAGTTTTCTGCTCGTTCACATGCTCTCGCGGCCACAGCCGACTTCTCCTCCGAGATTCTGCCGGTGGAAGTCGAGGGGCGGCAGGTCATCGCAGACGAAACCGTACGCGCAACGACCACGGCTGAGGGCCTGGCCGGGTTGGAGCCGTCGTTTCGCGATGAACGACTCGCGGCGCGGTTCCCCGAGATTGATTGGAAGATCACCCCGGGTAACTCTTCGCCCCTAACCGACGGCGCTTCCGCGGTGCTGATCATGAGTGAGCAGAAGGCCCGGGCTCTCGGCCTGCGCCCGCGAGCTCGGTTCCATAGCTTCTCGGTTACTGGTAGCGATCCGCTACTCATGCTGACCGGTGTTATCCCAGCCACTCAGAGGGTGCTCGCCAAGTCGGGATTGTCGA
>DASRSQ010000482.1:0-3152 GCA_035656475.1 Gemmataceae bacterium
TCCGCGAGATGAAACCCTCACGCGAAGTGTGAGGAGTACAACCGTCAAACATCAGAAAGCGCATCTGGAACGCCCGTTCTTCACTCTCAATACCATCTCCCCTTGAGCGAGTTAACAGCCGTGTGATACCATCTCGTGGCAAGACGCCTGGTAGCGCAAGGATGCAAACATGAATGGCGCCATACTAGATGCGTTTCGGCCGCGCTGGCTGGTCGCTGGACTGGCGGCAATCTTTCTCGCGATTCTCGTTCATTACACGCTGAAGCTGAATCATTCCGACAACGGCATGCGCTCCGCCTTCCTGCGCTGGCGAACGCAGCTCGACGAACTCGACGAGGGTGTCAACGTCTGGGAGAAGTTCGCGTATCCCAATCCGCCGATCATGGCACTGATCCTGAAGCCGTTCCTGGCGTTGCCGCCGCTACTCGGGGCGTCGCTGTGGTTCGGCTGCAAAGCGCTGCTCGCGATCGCTGCCGTTCTCGGCGTGCTTGCGCTGCTCGATAGTCCGCAGCGCCCGTTTCCGGTCTGGGGCAAGTTGCTCGCGATCGCGCTGGCGTTTCGGCCGATCGAAGGGGACCTGATGCATGGCAACGTTAATCTGCTGATCCTGTTCCTCATCGTCGGTTGCTTGATCGCGTTCTGCCGACGCTATCATGGTGCCGCTGGCGTCTTGCTTGGCCTCGGCATTGCGTGCAAGCTGACGCCGGCCCTGTTCGTCGGCTACTTCCTCTACAAACGCGCATGGAAGACGCTGCTCGGCACGCTGGTCGGGCTCGTCGCCTTCGTGCTCGTCATCCCCGCAATGGCGTACGGCTGGAGCAGCAACCTCGACTATCTGAAAAGCTGGCACCATCAAATGATCGCGCCGTTCGCGGCCGGCGTGGTGTCGAGCGAGCACAAGAATCAATCGTTGCCGGGCCTCTTGCATCGCATGCTCAGCGAGGAACCGTCCTTCTCCGATTACGACGGCGATCGCAAGATCGTACTCGATACGCACAACCTCGTTGACTGGGATCCAGCGACCGTGCGCGGCATCCTGATTGCGTGCATTGCCGTGACGGCGCTGCTGGCGCTGCGCTATTGCCGCACGTCGCTGGTCGATCGCCCGCGGTTGCAGATGCTGGCCGAGTTCAGCGTCGTCGTGCTTGGCATGCTGCTCTTTTGCGAGCGGACGTGGAAGCATCATTGCGTGACACTGTTGCTGCCGTTCGCGGTGTTGGCGTATTGCCTATCCACCAATGTCATGGCGGTTCGTTGGCGCTGGACGCTCGGCATCCTGACAGCACTTGCCGCGCTGCTGATGCTGTCGACGAGCACCGGCGCGTTCGATGCGAATGTCGGCGCGTCGCATCGGCTCGGCAAGCTTGCTCAGGTCTACGGCGCCTATGTCTGGGCGTTTCTCTTGTTGCTCGCGGCCATGTTCATGGTGCTTCGGCAATCGCGGGCGGACTTCGTAAAACAAGTAGACCAGAGAGGGAGCGACGATGTCGAGCGAACCAGCGAATTGGCCGGTGCTGAGTGCGTCGGAACGGCGCGTGCTAGGCGTTTTGGTCGAAAAGGCCAAGACGACGCCGGACGTGTATCCGATGAGCCTGAATTCGCTCATGACGGGGTCGAATCAGAAAAGCAATCGTGATCCGGTCATGAACCTGAGCGAGGAGAACATCGAGGACACGCTGCTCGCCCTGCAGCCTCGCGGCTACGTGACGCGCATCCAGGGAGGCCGCGTCGAACGCTGGCGGCACAACCTCTACGACATCTGGGCCGTCAACAAGGTCGAGTTAGCAATTCTCGCCGAGTTGCTGCTGCGCGGCCCGCAGACCGAGGGCGAGCTGCGCCAGCGCGCGAGCCGCATGGAGCCAATCGATGATCTCGATGCGCTGCGGGCGGCGCTCAAGCCGATGGCGGAGCGGTCGCTGGTCGTCTTCCTCGGCCCCGAAGGCCGGCGCGGCACCATGATCACGCACGGCTTTCACGCGCCGAAGGAAGTTGAGATCCTGCGCTCGCACACGCCGGCCGAGGACGTGTCAGCGCCGGTGCTAACGGTTAGCCACGCGGCGCCGAATGATGTCGCGAAGCTGGCGAGCGAATTGCAGCAAGCGCGGCAGGAGATCGCAGAGCTACGCACGCAGATGCAGCAGGTGCAGGAGACGCTGCAATTCACGAAGCAACAGTTGCAAACGTTGAAGGATTCACTGGGGGGATGAGGCACGGCTCGCCGAAGGTGGAATATGGATCGCTTGAACAAATACTTGGCCCACGCCGGACTCGGATCGCGTCGACATTGCGAGTCGCTGATCAAGGGTGGCCGCGTTCGCATCGATGGCGAGGTCGTCGTCGAACTGGCGACGCGCGTTGGCCCGGAGCAAGAAGTCACCGTCGATGGCGAAGCCGTCAAGACGGAGAAATTCGTCTATTACCTCGTCAACAAGCCGCGTGGCTACATCTGCAGCAACCACGATCCCGCGCGGCGGCCGCTGGCCATCGACCTGGTGCCACAGATCAGCCAGCGCGTCTACACCGTCGGCCGGCTTGACGAGGACAGCGAGGGGCTGCTGCTCCTGACCAACGACGGCGATCTTGCCAATCGTCTCATGCATCCGCGCTATGGCGTCGAGAAGGCGTATCTCGTCCTCGTCGCGGGCAACCCGTCGCCAGACGATCTCAAGAAGCTGCTCGAAGGGGTCTGGCTCAGCGAGGGGCACGTCAAGGCCCGAAACGTCAAACGGCTGCGCCGCCAGGGAAACAGCACCTGGCTGCGCATCGTCCTGTCCGAGGGCAAGAACCGCGAGATTCGCCGGATGCTGGCGAAGCTCGATCACAAGGTGCTGCGGCTGAGGCGCATCGAAATCGGGCCGCTCGAGATCGGCAGCCTCGGCATGGGCAAATCGCGGCCGCTTTCGCCCTCGGAGCTCAAGAGCGTGCGACGCCTGGCGGCGAAAGAGAAAACCTAGATCGCGCCGCCGAAGACTTGATGCCAATTCAAATCGGAACACTAATCGGCACTAATCAAAACAACCTACTCCCGATTAGTGTGGATTAGTGAAGATAGTGTTCCCTGCGCTGACATTGTCACCGATTCGGGAGGGCGAGGCTCCTGCCGAGCCAACCCCTTCGCAGATCCGGGTCCTACAACCAGCGTCTTGCGGGTT
>DASRSQ010000483.1:0-3489 GCA_035656475.1 Gemmataceae bacterium
AGGGGGTTCTTGGCAGAAGCGTCTACAAGGGGGATTCGTGAAATTACCTGTGCTTTTCCTGTGCTGCGCCTTGTCCATTTCCGCTTGTGGCGGCGGGAATGATTCGTATACCCCGCCCGCTCCATCAGTGCCGCACGTGGGCGACGATGTGACGCTTTTTGTGAACCAAGGTCTGGTGGTTATTGCGCCCACCGAGGCTGCTTACGACGCCTTTGTAAAAGCCTCCGTCGCTGACGACAAGATGGGCATGGCTCAGTTGCTCGGGTCGGGACTGATTTTCACGGTGCCGAGCGGCACCCGGGCAAAGAAAATCGATACATCCATGAGCGGCACCAAGGTTCGTATTCTCACCGGGGAGCACGCTGGCGATGCCGGGTGGGTTCCTGACGCCCTAGTTAACTGAGTTAAGTGAGAACTACGGACAAACTTATGGAATTCACCCGATATTTCTTCATGACGCTTGGCCTTTTGGCCGGCTGCGCTGGAACACCCTTCCAGTTCGACACCGCTCGCCAGGTGAAGGTGGGCATGACGGACAAACAACTCACCGAGCTGATGGGCACGCCGTACATGGTCACTACCATGGGCGACAAACAGATATGGGTCTGGAGTGAAGCTAACTTCATGGGTGGATCACAAACGGAGTCATTCACTCTGCAGAACGGGAAAGTGACAAGCGTTCCTGCGATCCCAGACTCCTTCCACTGAAAGCAGTGGCATTGCGGTTCCCAACACCAGGGAGTGGGCATCACAGGCGGGGCCCGACTTCAGCGCGAACATTTGCACCTCCAAACTATTCGGGTGTATGTTCGGGCTGCCGAGCCGCGAGGTTGAGGCTGTTTAAGGCGGGATGCCAGGAAGCGGCGCGATGCCCTTCCTTACAGTTGTGCAAGACCTTGGCGGTACGAGTAGCGCAATAAGCCGCGACGGCGAATGCGAGGCGACGTCAGCCCGCATCCGCCTTTTTTGTGGGTGCGAGCTCCATGAACCTCTCTGGAGTCACCTATGAAACCTCAAAATGGCTTTGCTGCACGAAACCTCAATCCCGCAGCCTTCCTATCCGGTGCAATCGAGCAAGTGCCGATCGAGAGTCTGACTGCCGACCCTCGCAACGCACGGCGCCACTCCCGCAAGCAGATCCGCCAGCTTGCACGGAGCCTAGAGACATTTGGCTTCATCGTGCCGGTCCTGGCGGATGCTCAAGGCAAAATGATTGCGGGGCACTGCCGCTTGCTGGGAGCGGCTGAGCTTGGCCTCACGCATGTGCCGGTTATACGTATCCACCATCTGTCGCCAGCGCAAATCCGCGCCTTCATGATTGCGGACAACCGCCTGTCTCAGAACTCGACTTGGGACGACCAACTGCTCGCCGAGCAATTCAAAGAGCTCGCCGAATTGGAACTTGATTTCGAACTCGACGTTACCGGCTTCGACGCTCCGGAAATCGATCTTTTGATTGAAGGGCTGGACAAGGGCGGCGGCGAAGACCCTGAGGACGACGCCGTGCCCCCTTTGGGGTCGCCGGTGAGCCGTATTGGGGATCTCTGGCAGATCGGAAAACACCGCATCCTCTGCGGCAGCGCATTGCACGAGGCCAGTTACTCGGTGTTGTTCGGCGATCACCGCGCACATGTCGTGTTCACCGACCCACCCTATAACGTCGAGGTTGATGGTCACGTTTCAGGCAACGGTAAGCACAAGCACCGTGAGTTCGCGATGGCCTCCGGGGAGATGAGTCGCGCCGAGTTCTCGGCATTTCTGGCGGCGGCGCTGAAGCTCATGGCCCGCTACAGCCGTGATGGATCCATCCATTTTGTTTGCATGGACTGGCGCCACATGCTGGAGCTTCTCGCTGCAGGCGGTTCCGTCTACTCCGAGACCAAGAATATCTGTGTGTGGGCCAAGAATCGTCACGGCATGGGGTCGTTCTACCGCAGCCAGCATGAGTTCATCGTTGTCTTCAAGCACGGCAAGTCGCCCCATCGCAACAACATCCGCCTCGGCTCATACGGCCGCAATCGCAGCAATGTTTGGCGCTACCCAGGACCCTCTGCATTTGGCCGTGGCTCCGAGGAGGGCAATCTCTCGGCAATCCATCCAACGGTAAAGCCGATCGCGATGGTCGCCGACGCACTCCTCGACTGCTCTGCCCGAGGTCAAATTGTTCTGGATCCATTTTTAGGAAGTGGCACGACTCTGGTCGCGGCGGAGCGTGTCGGCCGCATCTGCTACGGGATGGACCTGGACCCGCTCTATGTGGACACGGCTATTCGCCGTCTTCAGCGACTGACTGGCCTGCGTGCGACGAACGTGGTCACCGGCGAGACGTTCGACAGCTGCCAGTCCCGGATGGAGGTGTCCCATGGCTGATGACGACAAGACCTACGAAGTGGGCTACGGCAAACCACCGAAGACTGGGCAGTTCAAAAAGGGGAAGTCTGGGAATCTCAAAGGGCGTCCGAAAGGCTCGCCCAACCTCAAGAAGGCGATTCTTCGCGCGATGCAGGAGCATGTGGTTGTCATCCAAAACGGCCGCCGTCGCAGCATCAGCAAGATCGATGCTGCTGCCAAGCAACTGGCGAATCGCGCCGCTGCGGGTGATCACCGCGCGCTCCAGATACTGGTGAGCTTGGCCGCCATCTTTGAAGGTGAATCGCCGGCGGAGGGAACGACACCCCTATCGGGCGCTGATCAAAAGGTGCTGGAGGGGGTTATCAATCGCATCCGGCGCAGCAGTCCCCGCACTGATGGGACAACGGAGTGACCCATGCGAACAAAACAGATGACCGCGTCGGACTACAACGCTGTACTGCGCCTAGATTTCTCTGCATTCCTTCAACGCACCTTCTACGAGCTCAATCCCGGACAGAGCTTTTTTGGAAACTGGCACCTGGATCTGATCGCGTCCCGGCTTGAGGACTGTCGAAATGGTCGCTGCCGGCGACTGATCATCAACGTGCCGCCGCGAACCATGAAATCGCAGATGGCGTCTGTCGCGTTTCCAGCGTTTTGGCTGGGGCACGACCCGACGAAGCGGATCATCTGTGTGAGCTATGGCCAGGATCTAGCCAATACCCACGCGATGAGCACCCGGACGTTGATGAACAGCCCGTTTTACAGAGGGGTGTTTGGCAACCGTCTATCCCCGGAGAAGCAGTCAGTGGGTGAATTCATGACCCCGGATTTGGGCTTCCGTCTGGCCACTTCGGTGGGCGGCGTTCTGACCGGGCGCGGTGCCGACGTCATCATCATCGATGATCCACTTAAGCCGGACGAGGCTCTGTCGGATACGCAGCGCAAGAACGTCAACGAGTGGTACAGCCACACCCTATATAGCCGTCTCAACGACAAGGCAAATGGCGTCATCATCCTGATCATGCAGCGCCTGCATCTGGATGACTTGGTCGGACACGTGCTTACGCAGGAGAAGTGGGAGGTGCTCTCGCTGCCGGCGATTGCCACGAAGGAAGAGACTTTCATTTACACGTC
>DASRSQ010000484.1:0-3969 GCA_035656475.1 Gemmataceae bacterium
CAAATCACTAATCGTTTGCCGATTTCTTGATGCCAGGATAGTTCAGCAAATAATTGCGTCGCCCTTCCGCGAATGCCTGGATCCGATAGCGGGAGTTCGGCGCATTCGGGCCGTCGGCGTGTGCCGCGGTGAAGTCGGCCAGCGAATAGAGCTTGCGCGTATCGAGCGCGACTTCCTTTTCGATCAGCGTGCGATACTGATCCACAATCGGCTTCAACTTCTTCCAGTCGAGATCATCCGTGGCCAGCGTGCGCATGTTGTCCAGATACTTCGCCTTCAGGCTCGGGACGGCGAGCAGGCGGTAGAGCGGCGTGCGCGGGTTGTTGACTCCGACGAGCGGATCGAGTCCGTAGCTCCCGCCGGCGCCCTTGCCCTCCTTCGGGCCCTTGCCGAATCCGCCCTTGCCGCCGACACCGAACTTGCCGCCCATCGACATGAACGTTTCGTTCGTGTCATGCGGGCTCAGGTGGAACTTGCCCTTGGGATCGCGATAGATGCTGTAGTCGCTGGAACGCGTCCAGTAGCCGTCGTCGTTGATGGACATGTTATCGAGCGCCAGGAACCAGAGCACATTTTCGACATCGAGAATCGGCCGAATCGCTTCTTCGAGTTTGTCGATCGGCGTCTTGTTCAGCACCCGGCACAGTTCGATCAGGGCCTTCCAGTCCTTGTCGTCATCCTTGGACTTGATTTCGTAGAGCCGTTTGTAGTCAGCGATGTTCTCGCCGAGGTAGGGCAAGCCCGCGTTGGCGCCGGGATGGCCGGGGACGCGCCAGCGGGCTCCCTTCGTGGTGTTGTAGTTTTCCTTGAGGAAGTCCTTGTTGAAGTGCTGTTGATTGACGTAGATGCCCCAGCTCTCGCCGTTGATGACGACCTTGACGAAGTTCGCCTGCGGGGCCGGGATGTATTTACGCGAGATGTTGCAGTAGAGGACCGAGTGCATGAAGCTCGGGTCTTCCGCGACGTTGAGGAAATTGGTGCTTTTGTAGCCATAGAGGCGCTGGTCGGGGTTGGCGTAGTCGAAGGATAGATTCAGAGAGTGCTTGTAGCCGGCGGGGGCCATGAAGTAGGAGGAATTGCCGCGGAAGCGCACGCCGACGTTGGGGAGCTTTTTGCCATCGACGGTGACGGTCGCGGGGACCTCGACATCGGTGTGATAGAAGTCCGCCAGTTCGGCTTCCCAGTCCTTCTTGTTCGCGAAGTCGATGAAGATGGTTCGCAGCACAGAGGTGTCGTAGAACTTGGCGTTCGGATACGACTTGACGTCGGCAGGGGACACCTTCGGGCCGGGCTTGGCGGGGTCTCTGCCCTTGCCAAAGCCACCCTTGCCGCCAAAGCCGGGGGGCGGCGGGAACAAATCGGTGATGGCCGATCCGATCGCGGCCTGGTCGAGTTTGCCGGCGTTGCTCGCATCGAGTTTCTTGAACGCCGTCTCGGCGGCCCTGGTCAGGTCTTCAAGTGTTACCTGTCCTTTCTTGCCAACATCCGCGCGTTGCATGATCTCGTCGGCGACCAGCCTGGTAATATCGAATCCGCCACCGGGAGGGCCTTTGAACCCGCCTCCTGGCGGAGCAGGGATAATGCGTTTGAGGCCTTCGGCCAGTTGCGTCGCGCTGAGGGCGCCTTTCTTGTCCTTGTCGGTGTCTTGGAAAAAGATCTTGATGCCATCGGCGAGCTCGGCCTTGCTGACTTTCCCATCGTTGTCCTTGTCGACCGCTTCGATGAATGGCTTCGCCATGAATCCGCCAGGGCCGAAGCCGCCTGGACCTTTCTTGCCAAAGCCGCCTGGGCCGAATCCCCCCTTGCCCTTGCCACCTTCCTTTTTCACGAATTCGCGGGCGGCCTGCCGTTCCTCGTCGTTGAGGCGGCCGTCGCCATCCTTGTCGAACTGCGCCACCAGTTTGCGGCGCTGGTTCATTTTGCCGGGGCCGCCACCGAAGCCTCCCTTCTTGCCAAATTCCTTCTTCTCGAAGGGCTGATCCTTTTCGGGCTGGGTCGCCAGCAGGGGCATCGAAAGGATGCAAGCAAAAAGGCCAAGGAGCCACCGCAGTTTTCCGTGGTTCATCGCGATCCTCAACTAGGATTCTTCGTATGTTCAACGAATCTTCACAGAGCCCAGGTAACGGGCAAGGAGGAAATGCCGCCAATGATTTTGGATTTTTCTTGAAGCGATGGGGCACCTCGCTCACGCGTCGGGCTTGCGCAGGCGGGAGGGGCGAGCCGCTCTCATTCCGCGGCGACATGGGCGCCTTTCTCCGCCACGGAGCGCTTCATGATCAGGACGAGAAATATCAGTGCCACCCCGAGCGCGGCGCACAGGAAGAATACATCGAAAAACGCGAGCGATGCCGCCTGTTGCTGGCGCAGATTCTCGAGCGTTTGCAGGGCCTGCTCTCGGGCCGCGATCGGATCGCCGTTGTATTGCTGAAGGGCATTCGTGGTTTGCTTGAGAAAGTCCTCGACATTCGGATTCAGGGGATCGAGCTGAAAGTTGGTGCGGTCGAGGTGAAACTGCAGCCGTCGCTGCATGATCGTCTGCGCCATCGACGTGCCGACGCTGCCTCCCTCATTGCGTAAGAGTGCAAACAATCCGACGGCGGCACCGCGCAAGTGCTGCGGGATGTACTTGAAGGCGGCGACATTGAGCGGTGCGAAGATCATCGACAGGCCGACGATCAACACCACGCGCGGCCAGACGACCTGGAAGGGGCTGATGTAGAGATTGAGCTGCGATGTCCAGTAGCAGCCCGCTGCCATCACGAGCAGGCCGATCGCAATGAGCCAGCGCGCGTCGACGCCGCGCGAAAGCAAGACGCCCACGGAGAGCAGCACCCAGACGGAGAACAATCCCGCGGGCGAGAGCACCATGCCGGACACGTACGCATCATAGCCGAACAGCGATTGCAATAGCGCGGGCAGGCTGGTGCTCGCGCCATAGAGGACCGCGTAGCCGGAGAAGATGATGATGCAGGAGGCCGCGAAGTTGCGCTCGCCAAGCGGCCGGAAATTGACGACGGGGTTGCTGATGCGCAGCTCGCGATAGACCAGGAAGCCAAGGCCGAGGACGAACAGGCCCAGCAGCACCGGAATACGCCGAAACGAATCTTTCAGCCAATCCCATTCCTGTCCCTTGCTGAGAAAAACTTCCCAGCTCGCCATCGCCAGGGTGAGCAGGCCCAGGCCGATGTAGTCGAAATTCAGGGGTTTTCGCAGCAACTCTTTTCGTTCCGCGATGAGGTACGGCGGATCGCTGACGACGAAGTAGCACATGGCCAGCGCGAACGCGCCGACCGGAACGTTGATATAGAAGATCCAGCGCCAGTCGTAGAAGACGGTCAGATAGCCGCCAAGCGTCGGGCCGACGACGGGGGCGAGCAGGGCGGCGACGCCGAACATCGTCTGGGCTGCCCCTTGCTTCTCGGGCGGAAAGGCGTCGAGCAGCACTCCCTGACTGCAAGGCTGCAGCCCGCCGCCCGCCAGGCCTTGCAGGACGCGGAACAGAATGATCTCTTCGAGGCTGGTCGCCATGCCGCACAGCCCCGATGCGATGGTGAAGATGGCAATCGACAATAGGAAGTAGTTGCGTCGTCCCAGGCGAGCCAGGATCCAGCCGGAGATCGGCAGGATGGTGGCATTGGCGGCCAGATAGCTGGTCAGCACCCACTCCGCATCGGTCTCGGCCGCCGACAGACCGCCGGCGATGTATTTCAACGCCACGTTGGCGATGGTCGTATCGAGCACTTCCATGAACGTCGGCACGACGACGGCCAGCCCGACAATCCATGGATTGAACGTCTGCCGAGCGACCGACGAAATTGCAACCGCAGCGCTGCTCATGGTCGGCACCACCATCGATCCGGGCGAGAGCGATCCCGTTGCCTTGGCTATGGTAGTGAAAGAGGAATGCCTGCGTCGCACCTAAATTCGGCGCGGAAATCGGTTGCTGGTCCGTGGCAGAGGTCGGATAAC
>DASRSQ010000485.1:0-4944 GCA_035656475.1 Gemmataceae bacterium
GGCGGCTTCTTCGTGTTGCTTGCCTGCATCGGCGTGGGCATCGCCGGTGTCCTGCTTCTGGGCGGGGGCGGTCCGGACATCGTCGGGACCTGGGAACAGCGCGAGTTCATCGTCATTCGCTACGAATTCCGTCCCGACGGAACCGGCACGATGAATTCCATCGTTGCCATCAATTTCAACTATACCCTGTCCGGCGGCGAGTTGACCATCACGCCAACGGGCGTCGCAGGCATCCAGGGCGTCCGTGGCAACAGCGTTCGCCACCGCGTCACCCGAACCGGAGATACTCTGCGCCTCGAGGATGTTAACACCCGCAAAGTGATCACCCTTCACAAGGTACGCTGACCGCGATTACGCATTTTGCTTTCCCACCTGCGGTCCTTCCATATCATGTCGAAATCCTAACCTTACCTCCAGCGGAGAAAAGAATGTTCCGAGTCATCACATGCGTCCACTGTGGTACACGGCAAAAAACCCTGTTCCGTATCGCGCGCGGCCAGAGAATTCGCTGCCAGGCCTGCGGACACCAGCTCAACCTCCAGGCCACGGAAGACCTCCTGCGCATGCAAGGCCTGATGCGCATGGGCGATGACGATGGCGGCGGCGGCGATTGGGGCGGCGGTGGCGGCGATGATCACGGCGGCAAAGAAGAATCTGGCGAAGAGGACGATGACGAAGAGGAAGAGGAAGATGACGGCAAAGGCGGCAAGAAGAAAAAGGCGAAGTCCAAGACCTCGTCGGGCGGCGGCGGCTTCTTCCAGCGTATGCTCCGCGACTTCATCGGCCGCGTCATCACCACGGCCATCGCCTTCGCCTTGCTCGCCTGCTGCTGCACCGGCATTTGCTTCTATTCCTGGCTCTTCCCCAATACCACTCCGTTCGTCGGCATCTGGGAAGGTTCCGTCACGGTCAAACAAACGGCCAAAGTCGACACCGACAAACAGGAAGACAAAAAAGACAAAAGCGAACTGAAGGACAAGAAGGAAGACAAAGACAAAAAGGATTTGAAGGACCAGAAGGAAGATGTGGAGGTGCCGGTCACCCTGGTCTTCAACAAGATCGATGAAAAGAACGGCACCGGGACCTTGATCTTCGAATTCGAGGATGGGAACAAGACCTTCGACTTCAAATGGCGCGATCACGACAAGGACAAGAAGCAGTTTGTCATGGAAATGGATAACAAGGACGCCAAATTCTGGAAGGACATCAAGAGCCCCGCGACCTTCACCTACGCGGTGAGCGGCAACAGCCTGACCCTCACCGCCGACGGACAATCCATGACCTTCAACAAACCAGCCGCGCCAGACGCCGGCGGCGCCCCGAAGAAAGGCGGCGGGGGTGGCGGTGGCGGCGGCAAGCGCAAGAAGAAATAGCCAGCCGCGCATGAGGCGAGCCGTGCTGCGTGGAGCAGCCGGGTGAACGGGCACCCGGACGCTCACGCGTCACAACTCGCCCGTGTTTCTGTCACCAATGTAGATCGAGATCGTCCACATGCCAGCCCGCCAGGCCGTCCAGTGTGGGATAGGATCGTTGTTTCTTTTTCTTTCGATCGGTGGATTGACGTCTGCGATGGCGAAGCTGACTTGGCTTCAAGTAATGGTCATGTCGCTTTTTGTACCATTTGAGGCGACGCCCCGATGGGGCCGAGTCATTTAGCCATTCGAGTTCGCCGAGTTTCTTGACGGCAGCCGATAGATCGTCGGACATCACCAAAACGCGAATTGCCATTGCAAGCGGTTTGTTGGCTACCGCAATGCCAGTGGAATGAGGTTTGAACAGGATCCTCGCTTGCACCTATTATAGAGGCGCAAGCGAGGTCTTGCTGGTTTAATCGTCTTCCGTATCCAGCTTCTTCAGAAACGTCAGCGTCTCGTTTTGCTGAACGCCCGGGCCGGGGACGGAGGACCAGCGGCCGACAAGGCGTGGGCCGCTCGAGGTCGATTCCACGCGGTACAAGTTGACGCCGCGGATAACGCCCCGTTCGCTGTTGATCGACCAGCTGCCGGCGAGGTTATCTCCCTGGCGGATGGCGATGCCGCTGAAGTTGGCACCGCCGCCCACGACCCACTGGATCAGGTAGACTTCGTTTTTCTTGGTGAGCACGACGATGCCCGAGTAATTCTTGCCGCCGGCTTCCTGGCCCTTGCAGACGTAGTAGCCGGAGAGGTCTGCCTGGTCGCCGGCGCCGGGGCGGGTCTTGCCATCTTTGGAGAGTTGCGGGTTGACGGAGGAGCTGCTGATGAGCTCGAGGGCAGATAGGACAAAAAAGACGGAACCGTACATGAACGACTCCTTCGCGAGAAAAGAGGACTGACAAGATTATCGCGCGTCGGAGTTGTTCCACGAACGATAACCGGACTTCCTATCCGCCGCCCGCGCCGCATTATTGCGAAGGGCGCGACGCAGACGGCTGATACTCCCTTTCAGGTTCCACTGAAAGACACTAAACCTTCAGATACGTCGTATCTGAATACGCTACGTGGCGCTGACCGCTTCGGTCTGCGGGTTCATCTTGAGCTGTTCGCGCAACAGAGCGCGATTGATGACCTGCAAGTACGCGAGAGCGCTTGCTTCAATGATATCCGTGCTGACGGCCCTGCCGCGCAGGATTCTGCCCTGATATTCCGCCTCGATCTGAGCTTCACCCTGGGCGTCTTCGTCTTCAGAAACGCTGGTGATCGAGAAGCGGAGCAGCTTCACGTAAATGCCGGCGATGCGTTCGATCGTCTTGAAGACAGCGTCCACGGGCCCGTCTCCGGTCGACGCATCGCGATGGATCGTGCCGTCCTTGTGCCAAAGAACGACGGCGGCGACGGGGACCGTGCCCGAACCGGCGCTGCATGCGACCGCTTCGAGCGTCCAGACCGCGGGCCCCTTGTGCAGCACCGCCTCCGCGAGCGCCTCGACGTCGGCGTCATAGATCGTCTTCTTGCGGTCGGCAAGCACTTTGAAGTCGTCGAATACCTTCTGGAGCTGCTCGTTATCCAGATGATAGCCGAGATCGCGGATGCGCTGGCTGAGCGCATGCCGGCCGCTATGTTTGCCGAGCACGAGATCGGTGCGCAGGACGCCGACATCTTCGGG
The DNA here is from genome assembly GCA_035656475.1 of Gemmataceae bacterium. Classification (GTDB taxonomy): domain Bacteria; phylum Planctomycetota; class Planctomycetia; order Gemmatales; family Gemmataceae; genus SIAQ01. Next base: position 3,085 of record DASRSQ010000485.1, read on the forward strand.
ACGCATGATTTCGTAGGTGGTCGAGTGCTTGAGCATGCCGTCTTGGTGGATGCCGGCCTCGTGGGCGAAAGCGTTCTGGCCGACGATCGCCTTGTTGCGTTGCACGTGGATGCCGGTGACACGTGAGACGAGCCGGCTGGTCGGCAGCAGGCGGCGCGTCTGCACACCGAGATCGAGCTTGTAGAAATCGTTGCGGGTGCGGACCGCCATGACGATTTCCTCGAGCGAGCAGTTGCCCGCGCGTTCGCCCAGGCCGTTGATCGTACATTCGACCTGGCGGGCCCCTTCTTTCAGGGCTGCCAGGCTATTGGCGACCGCCAGGCCCAGGTCGTTATGGCAATGGACGCTGAGCACGACCTTGTCGATGCCGCGCACATGCTGCTTGAGATGCTTGATCGCGGCGGCGTACTGTTCAGGGACCGCATAGCCGACCGTATCCGGAATATTGATGGTGGTGGCGCCGGCCTCGATCACTTTTTCGACCACCTCGGCGAGGAAGTCGAGCTCGGTGCGGGCGGCATCCTCGGGCGAGAATTCGACGTTGTCGAGGTATCCTTTGGCGCGCTGCACGCCGTAGACCGCGCGGCGGACGATTTCGTCCTTGGCCATGCGCAGCTTGAACTCGCGATGGATGGAGCTCGTGGCGAGGAAGACGTGGATGCGAGCCTTGGGGGCGTTCTGCAGCGCTTCCCAGGCGCGGTCGATGTCGGCATCGTTGCAACGCGCCAGGCCGCAGATGACGGGGCCCTGTACCTGCTGGGCGATCGACTGGACCGCTTCGAAATCGCCGGGGGACGCGATCGGGAACCCCGCCTCGATGACGTCGACGCCAAGTTCGCAAAGGGCATGGGCGATCTCGAGCTTCTCGGTGAGGTTCATCGATGCGCCCGGGGATTGCTCGCCGTCGCGCAGCGTGGTGTCGAAGATGATCAGTCGGTTATCGCTCATGGTTGGCAAATCCTCGAAACAAAAAAACCCTGGGACTGCGTTTGTCCCAGGGTCCGTTATCTCACGCTCTCAGCTTAAAGATCGCGGCGCACCTAGGACGTTTCTCCGCAAAGGAGAAGCATGTTTCCCAAAAGGATTCGATCGAGGGAGGGCATCATGGCGGGTTCAAAATCCTCTCGTTGATGTAGTCTAGGTGATCCAGGAAAAAAATGCAATGTGATTTTGACCAAACACCCAAGGAGGCAAGGAGGTGGATGGCAAAGGAAGCATCAGCCGCCGGGAGGAGGCGCGGCGTGCATGGCCTCGATGACGAGTACAACGCAGGTCATGATCAGGCCGAAGACGACCGTGACCACCATCTCGAGAATCCCCAGCACGATGGCAGTGACAGCGTAACCGCGATGGAGCGGGTTGGTCGGCGCTGCGCCGCGCGTGCCGAGAATCGTCGCCAGCAGACCGGCGAAAAAGCTAATCGTGTCGAGCAACAGGAACCACCACGATATCAGCCGATTCACATCGGGATTGTTCTGGCCGTGCTGGAGGAAGATATAAAGCACCACGACGATGGCGAGCAGACCAAGCGAGATGAGAGCGGCAATGAAGCCATAAATCCCGGCCAAGGTGGGTCGCTCGTCACGATCACGGTCCCTCGGACGCCTGCGCGGCCGGCCAATTTCGAAATCGTCATCGTCGTCATCGTTATAGCTCATCAGAGCCCCCTCGCGCCAAGGCGCTATTATATACCCGCGCCATGAGCGCGGGTTGCGTGCAGATCGGGTAGGAGGGGGAATTACTTCCCCCGTCCTCCCACACCACCGGACGTACTTTGCGTATCCGGCGGTTTCTGTTCTTGTTGATACCGGTCGTAAAGCTGGTTGATGTTCACCAGGTCCAGAGACTCGATCCAAGTCT
>DASRSQ010000486.1:0-5320 GCA_035656475.1 Gemmataceae bacterium
GATGTAGATCTCGCGTTTGAAGCCGTGATGCTCCGTCTTGTGATTCTCCGGCCGATAGATCCAGACTCGCCCGGAGGTGTCCAGGTCTCGGGCTCGCATAATGATCGCCTCACCGGGCCGGCACGCGGTGAGGAGTTGAAATTGGATCATCGCGCGGATGTGCTCCCCGACATGAGGCAGGATCGCGGCAATGAACGCCTCGGGGACTGGCTTCACGGGTTCGGTCTCGCGCGCCGCCGACCGGCCGCGCCGCAGGCCAGCGACCGCAGTGAGGCCATGGTAAAGAGAGAGGGGAACCAGCTCGTTCTCGACCGCCCACTTGAACATGCGCTTGATGCGCCCGACGGAGCTGTTGACGTACCCGCGCGAGAGGTTCGATTCGATCAGTTTTTGACGTACGGCCTTCAGGGACAAAGGACCGAATTGCCGCGCCTGGGTCCGTCCGTACAGGGCCTTCAGAGGGCGGCAGGCCAATCTCACCAGGTCAAGTTCGCCAGTCGGGTTTCCTGTGCGATCACGATAGTACTCCTTGCAGCGATGCCAGTAGGCGAGAATGATGTCGTTGATGGCAGGACCCGCGTGTTCCGTATCGGCCACGGGCTGGCGACCGCCGGCAAGCCATTCGGCGATGAGTCGCTCGTATTTCTGCTTTGCGGCAGAGGTGCCGTAGCGGCCCAAATAGTGATCCTTGCCATTGAGGCGCACGACCGCCTGGCCGGTGGCCTTGTGCTTGGTGATGGTCGGGATTCGAGGAATTGCAGACATGGTGCAGCCCTTTCGCGGCGTTTCCGTAGGGTACGGAATTCGCTCGCGTTTCAGGCCGCGCTGCCGACCGCCGGCAGGTACGCTTATGATGCGTCCGGCAAATGACTTATGGGAAATGGGCGCAATAGGACTTGAACCTATGACCCCCAGCGTGTCGAGCAACTTTTCCCGATGGCCAAAAACACTCGAAAGACATGGATTTTTCCACGTCAAACGCAATTCTATGCATGCTTGCAATCGTTTGCAATGGGTTGCCGAAATTCGCAGTTAATTGAGAATTTTCGCAGAACTGAGAATGGTTTCGCAGGGCGTTGGAACGCATGACCCCCGGTTGATTTGGCTGATGTCCAAAAAAACTCCCGCGGGCCGGGTAGCTGGCGGGAGCGATCAGACCGCACCGACCGGGTGTGATTTTGGCTATCGGTTAAGTTGGTGGCAAATTTTCCACCTACATAACCGTTACGAATTCCCGTCCTTTGTCGGTGATCTCGACGCCAGCCCAATGGGAATAGAGTCCGGTCACTCGCTTGACAAGTCCGCGGGCTTCCAACCGGGCGCATGCGCGTGAGATGGACGCTTGCGCCGAATTGTATTTGCTGCGACCGATGGCGTCGGGGTCAAATCTCTGGCCGCCTGCCGCGCGAAGCGTTCCGCCAGTCCCCCAGGTCGATGGCGTGCCGGCGCTTGTCATCGTCACTGGACCGACGCGATAGTCCATGGCTGCATTTACCGCTGTGAATGATTTGCCGAGTGGGAATTTGAAAAAGTGATAGAGAACGTCGGCATGGTGGAGGCGCTCTCGCCTCGATGCCTCGACGAGAATGAAGCGCTGCAGCTTGGATAAACCGCGCCCCATCACGCACCCTTGCCTTTCTTCGGCTTTCGCTTTGCCGGCTTCTTCTCTGCCGCTGGCTTCGGCGGCCGCCCCGTCTTCTGCGGCTTGTTCTTCGCCAACGCCTCGACGTCGGCACGCTTGAACACGAGCACGCGAGCCCCAATTCTGCGCCCCGGCAAGTGCCCGTTGGCGTGATACCAGCGAACATGGGAACCCGAAACGCCAAGTATTTCGGCGGCCTGATCGGTAGTAATTTCTGTGTCGCTCATGCCGTAAGTATATGCGGTATCATGCACAATTGCAACGTCCGGCACGTCCGTACGCATTGTTCACCAACACGGTAAGTAATTAAATCTGTGTTATCGCAGATATTTCTCTTGCCAAACGTCTGCGGTATCGCATATACTTTCTACGTCAGGCAACGGTGACCTGACGCGGCGAACGAAAGGAAGTGACCCATGACGATGAAGACGCAAGAGATGGTGGCGAAGTGGATGACGATCGGCGGCCTGGCCCTCGGCCTGGCGTCTTGCTCGGTGCTGGCTCCTGGCGTCTACGTCCTGATCATGCTGCCCCTGATCTGCTTGGGCATCCTGGCCGGCACCTGCGTTCTCTGCTACGCCGTGTGCGAGTCCAGCCCGATCGGCTGGATGTTTGTCGGCGACATTCTGCTCGGCGGCCTGCGGCTGATGCTGGTGGTCAGCGTCGCCATGCTCGGCGGCAATGTGTCGAATGACTGAGCCTCGCCCCTGGCCCCTCACCCCTCAAGGAGATGGAAATGGATGAATTCATTGGCTACATGACGCTGTTTGCTCTGTGCGTGTTCCTGATGCCCATCGTTGTGGCTGGAATCGCTACCGTGTTCGGAATCAAGAAGTAACGCCCTCACCCCAGGCCCCTCACCCCCGGAGATAGCCATGCACAGCATCGAAGTGTTCGTGATGATCGACAGCGCCGGCGACTACGTGATTGCCAAGGACCGCGACGAGCTGGCCGACGCATGGGATAACGACATAGGCGGTACGCCGGTCGGCGCCCGCGTTCTGGCCCTCTCGCTGGCCGTTGACACGAGCGACACGCAGCTTGCCGCCACGGTGCCGGCCGATGCTCGCCAGGCCACGCTGACCGTCAAGCCCGAGTAATCCAACCCCGCGCGCCACGGACGGCGATACCGGCCACGGACGGCCCTTTCCAGTGTCCGAACGTCCGCACAATTCTGCGCGGTCGGTCCATACACTCCAACCCGGTGCAGCCGAATGGATGCCGCAACCCGCCTTGCCACTGCCGCCGCCTTTGACCTGTTCGCCGAACTGGTGCGGTCTGGCGTCCACGTTGGCGAAGTGACCGCCTCGGCGACCGGGCAGGGCATGACGGTGACGGTGAGGGTCGGCCCGGCGGAAGCCTCGCCCGTTGCACCAGAGGCCGCGCCTGCCACGCGGACGCGCCAAGAGACCGTTGCTCGCCTCACCCCCGCCATGCGGGCGATTCTGGGCGTCCTGAACGCCACAACGCCCAGCAAGGTCAGTCAGATCGCCACGCGCCTCGGCAAGAATCCCGGCGGCTCGCTTCGCTTCCTATGCTCGATGCTGGAATTGCTCGACCTGATTCGCCACGTCAAAGGCGGATACGTCCTCGCATGACCGAACGCGTGCCCGAACGCCCGAACCTTTTTTCCATCCAACCCATGAGGTAGACCATGCCCGAACCTATTTCCACACCCAGACAGGAGTCTCGCACCATGAACTACACCGTTCCCCCCATGCCCGTTCGCCGCAAGCTGCTCGATGCCGTCGAGGCTATGCGTGTTGCCGTCAAACGCCTCACCCAGGCAATCGCCGATCATCCCGGCGATGACGTCGACATGGGCATGCAAGACGAGCTGGCCGTCGAGGATCTGTACCGCGACCGGTGCGCGGTCAAGGTCTACATCGGTATCCTTGAGGAGCTTGTCGGCGGTGCCACGCCGACGCTGCCCGAACGGGTTTTCCGAACCATTGCCGAGCACAAGAATGTCAACCGCCGCTTGTCTGGCGAGCCGTTCCAGATTCCGCACGTCGAGGGTGCGGTGATTGCCCTGGAGCTGGCCGACCTGTCCCTCTCGGAAGCCCTCGGCGAGGAACGCGAGCCGCGCAGCGTCGGGCAGGCATGCCCGATGGATTGCGGCGATGTGGTCGATCTGATTATCGCGTGCCGTGACTTTGTGCGGGACGTGCCGAACCGGTACCGGTGCTTCTACTGCTTTGCCATCGGTGAGAATGCCGTTGATGACGTGCTGGCGGGCAGGCCAATCGTCGAGCCGATGCACGAAGAGTCCGCCGCGTAGCAACGCCAACCGCAAACGAAAGGGCCGGCGAGGATGCCGGCCTTTTTTCATGCGCCGTGGTCGATGCTCTTGCCGCTGACGCCGACCGCCTTCCCTGCCTGGTCGCGGGCGTCTGCAGGTTTGGTTTCCGGCAAATTTACCGGAATCCCTTTTTGCTTTTGGCGTCCGCGCTCTTGGCCTTCTCGTTGCCGCTCCTTCGCTTGCCGGTCGTAAATCTCTCGCGCCCGCGCGCCGACCATTGCGCGGCCTCACTCGACGCTGACAGTTTCGCGGATCATTTCTATCGCCGTCTTTTCCAGAACCCGAATCCGCTCACGGCTGACGCCGTCCCGGTCGGCGATCTCCTGCAACGTGAACCCCTCGGCGCGGGCCATCAAAATGCCCGCCTTGCGTTCGTCAACGATGCCGAGCAGTTCTGGAGCGGTTAGTCTGGCGTCGGCTCGCTCGAAGTCGTCGCGGCCGTCTGCCGGGTCAATCTCGCGATCCTCGACGTCCAGGGAGCAAGACGCGTGCCTTCGTTCGGCCTTCTCCGCGCCAATGATGGCGTTGATGATGCATCGCGTCGCCCATGTCGAGAAGGTGACCGGCGTGCCACCCTTGCCGATGACGTCGGGTCGGTAGGTCCGCGCTGCGTACACAAGCCCCAGCATACCCGCGCCGATCAAGTCGCCGACGTCAAGCCGCGCGCCCTGACGATGCCAGCTCCATGCGACGCGGTACGCGAGTTTGACATTATCGGCGGCAAGCCGCTGTTGTTCATCCGTCATTTCGTGCCCATGAAGTGAAGCCGGCGCCCAGGGCGATTGAGCCGCCGGCGATGGATGGTCAGGTCAGGGAATGAGGTACTGTTTCTGCAGTTCCTCGATTCGCTTCTTGTGGCCGTCAATCTCGGCCTGTACCGGCTGCATCATTCGCCGGAATTCGGCCTCCTTGGCCTCCTCCTCCTTGGCCTTGTCGAGGTACCAACTCATCGCATGTCGGTCGCCAAGGGACTGCTTGTTGTACTCATGCTTGGCGAGCAGATCCGTGCGGGCAATCGATGCCTGATTGGCCTGGTCGAAAAGGTTCTTGACCTTCGGCTCAAGCAGTTTGATGGCGTCTTTCAAGCTCGCAATCTCGGCCTCCACTTCGGGGAGGTGTGCGGTCTCGATCAGCAAGCGCTCGGCATCCGCGGCTTCGTGCTCGATCTTAGTCAGCTCCGCAAGCTTGGCATGATGAACGGCGTTGATACCGTCCCGCTTCTCTGCCGCCGCCTTGAATGCACGGGCGCATTCCGCATCGGCTGCCTCGATGGCTGCGTTGGCTTTCAGCCGTTCCGCGTGCACCGTCCTGCCTTTCTTCATCTTGGCCACGGCATCATGGCGGGCGATCTGCCTTTCCGTGTCCGATCTTAAGTC
>DASRSQ010000487.1:0-14215 GCA_035656475.1 Gemmataceae bacterium
TCCTGTGGATCACCGACAACGATCAGGACGCCGTCATGGCAGTCGTGATCTTCTTCCAGGTCAACGTGCTGATAATCACTGGCGTCTTGGTCCTGGGACTGACCCTGAAGACCACGCAGCGCATGTGGGTCCTCGCCGCCATCACCCTTTTTCTCGTCGGCGTCATCAGCGACTTTCGGCTGTGGTTCCAGTTCACGCACGACACCTGGTTCGTGCTGTTCGCGCTGGACGTCCTGATCGCCTGGCTTGCCTGGGGTAGTCCGCTCAGTCGCTGGTACACGGCGGCCCTGTGGGGCAGCTTCGGCGGCTTCTGTGCCATGATCAATCCGATCGTCGCATTGATCTGGGGCGTGGCCTCGCTGGCGCTGATGGTGCGCGAGCGCGCCTGGCGGCAGTTCGGCGTCGCGGCGCTGCTCGCCGCCGTCGTGCTGGCGCCTTGGACCATTCGCAACTACCTCGTCTTCGGCCGGCTGATTCCGGTGAAGTCGAACGCCGCCTACGAACTCTGGCAATCGCAGTGCCGACAGAAGGAAGGCCTTCTGCATAATTTCGACGGGCACCCCTATGTGTCAGGCGGCCCCGAACGCCGGGAGTACAAGGCGGTCGGAGAAATGGCGTTCGTCGACAAGCGGCGTGATATGTTCTGGCAATCGTTTCGCGCCGATCCGCTCGATTACGCCGACCGCGTCGCGTGCCGATTTCTGGGGGCAACGCTCTGGTATGTGCCGTTCACCCCGAGCGACGAGACGCGTCGTCCGGTCATGGTCTGGCTCAGCCGGGCCTGGCATCCGTTGCCGTTCCTCGCCTTGCTCGTTTTGGGCTTCTCGGCGATATTCCAGCGACTGTCGTGGCTACAGTGGACCGTCATGGGCATGTACGTGCTTTATCTGATGCCCTATGTCGCCGTCAGCTATTATGAGCGCTATGCGGCCCCGCTCTTATCCGTCAAGATCTTGCTGATCCTCTGGGCCGGCGATCGCATATTATCCTTGTGGCCGTGGTGGCCGTGGCATCAGATGGAGGATGCCGTCGACGCGATCGAAGTTCCCGCTGCCGTCGAGGCATTGCCGGTAGCGGACGACGAGGACATCAAGCAGGCGCCGGCGAAGAAGCCATCGGCCAAGCCGCGACCCGCTGCAAATGTCCCCGTCAAGAAAGTCGTCAAGCCCAGCCGCGGAGAAAAGCCATGATTGCGACCAATTCCAGACGCCTGGCTTTCACGCTGATCGAGTTGCTCGTGGTGCTCGCCATCATCGCCATTCTCGTGTCGCTGCTGGTGCCAGCGGTACAGCGCGTCCGCGTGGCGGCGGCACGGGTTTCTTGCGAAAACAATCTCAAGCAAATCGGCCTTGCCCTCATGAACTTCGAAAGCGTCAACAAGGTCTTTCCCAGCAACGGCGGCTGGGACGGCGTCCAGACCATCCCCTCGTTCAGCGGACCGCCCGTCACCGTCGGCACGTGGGACTACACCACCGGCAATCACTACAAGTTCGGCGTCGGCGATCCGAATCGCGCACCGCGCGATCAGACCGGCAGCTGGGCCTATTCCATCCTTCCTGCCATCGACCAGCAGAACGTCTACAACAACGTCGAATGGAGCATCCCAATCCCCGTCTATATCTGCCCGGCCCGCCGGCCCGCCATCGCCAGGCCGAGCGTCCCCGATGATGTCTGGGGCACCTACACCACCGGCGGCTGGTCCTGGGGCCGCACCGACTACGGCGTCAACCTCAACGCCTTCGACAATCGCCCTCTGTGCCATGGCATCAACTCCTTCACCGACGGCATGTCGAACACGATCCTCGTAGGGGAAAAAGCGTATGACGTCACCGTGCAGGCCCCGAGCTGGTACTACGACGAGGGCTACTTCGTCGGCGGCTCCAAGGGGACCGCGCGCGGCGCTCCCGGCCTCAGCCCCGATGGCCCCGGCATCAATTACAAGGACAACTGGGGCTCCCCGCACACCGTGGGCGTCCTCTTCCTCTACGGCGACGGCGGCGTCCGCTCCCTCAGCTTCTCCACCCCGCCGAACATCGTTGCCGCGCTCCTGACCCCTAACGGCAACGAAGCGGTATCGATCCCATGAATCAAAAGCACGCACTCCTGTTCGCCGTCGGCGCCGTCAGCATCCTCTTCTTCGCCTGGTCGACCGTCTCCGCCGGCGACATGAAAGCCGAGGAGGTCGGCAACCCCGCGCTCTACCGCTCGCACTTCGGCCAGACGCCTTTTCCGAACAAGTCGATCGCCATCGATGCGAACGGCGTCCACTTCTTCCTGTCGCCAGAAACCGAGAAGCCCGAGTACACGGCGCTCTACTCTTTCTTCAAGCTCGGCGGCGACTTCGAGGTCTCCGTCAACTACGACTGGACCCCCGTCATCATCCCCAAGGGGGGCTATGGCGTGAGTTGCGGTGTCGCCATCGAAACCAACGACAAGAAGAAGAGCATCGCCCTGGCCCGAGGAAACTTCCCCGGCCAGGGCAGCGCCTATCGGGTCACCACCGGCACGTGGCGCGAGGACAAGAAAGTCGACTACAAAAGCGAGCCCCCGTTCGAGACGACCGCCAAGAGCGGCCGGCTCATCATTCTTCGCAAGAAGAAAGAAGTCATCTGCCTGGCCGCCGACGAGGAGGGGGAGCCGAAGGAGCTATGCAAGATCCCGTTCACCGACGCAGCGGTGCAGCGCGTGTTGATCTTCGCGGACCCCGGCGCGACGCCGACCGAGCTCGACGCCTGGTTCACGAGGTTCAAGATTCGCGCCGACGAGATGAGCCATCACATGGTCAAGCAGGAACAGAGCAACCCCTGGTGGGGCGTGTACGCCGGCCTCGTCCTGATAGTCGTGGGCACCATGGGATATTTCGTGGTCCGCCGCATCCGCACCGGTCGCTGGCGCGGCGGCGCAGAGCAATGACACGTAGGATCGATCATGACAATTCGCCATTCAACATGGACTCGCCCCGTCGCGATCCTTTGCGCCATCCATTTGCTGGCGCCGCTCCCGGCGCACGCTCAGACCACGGTGAAGCAAGACTTTCGCGAGTCACAATTCAACGCTGACGCGCTGCGCTACGACTCCGATGAATCCATGAAATATGTCACACCCGAAAAAGAGGGCCTGCGCATTCGCTTTGCCCCGCCCGATGTGCCCAGGGCCGCGGTCGGCGTGCGCTGGAAGACCGCCGTAATCGGCGACTTCGAGGCAACCGCTCGCTACGAAATCCTCAAGATCGAGCCCGCCACCAAGGGATACGGCGTCGGCATCGAACTGTACGGCATGCTGGAAAATCCGGAACGCAAGCAAGCCGACGGCCTGGCGTTTGCGCGGATCATGCTAACCAAGGGGGACCTTGTTCTCGGTTTCAGCCATCGCGCCAATGATGAAATGGAAAAACGCGTCACCCGGTTCGGCAAGTTCCATCCAACGACGGCAGCCTCGGATCGCGGCCGACTCCGCATGGCACGCACCGCCGGCACGCTGACCGCATCCATTGCCGAGGGGGATAGCGACACGTTCAAGGAGGTCATGCGCACCCAGGTTGGCGACGCCAACATCCGCATGATCCGCATTGCCGGCTTGCCCGCACATGGAGGCGATCCCAAGGCGACGCTGGACCTGCGCATTCTCGACATGGAGCTCAAGGGCACCCTGCCCGGGCTGGAGAACCTGAATCTGCCAAAAAAGGTGCTCCACCCGGCGGCGCCAGATGGCGTCCCGATGCCCGAGCCAACACAGTCGCCGCGCTGGTTCTTGCTGATCGCCATCCTCCTGGCCCTCGGTCTTAGCATCATCGCCGCCGCCGTGCTCGTGATCGCCTGGCTGCGCAGCGCTTCGGCCCCGGCGCGCAAGAACGCTGGCAAAGGTGCTTAGAAAAAAGCTCGCCGATCATGCCTTCACGAGCTTGTAGCCTAGCTTCTTGAGCTTGTCGAAGATTGCCTTGATCTGCCGAAAGTCTTTGTCCGGCTCCTTTTTGAGTGCTGAATCCTGATTGAGGACTTCCCACGTGCAAAGCTGGGGGCGTAGCGGCGGCTGGTCGCTGCGTTCGCCGTAGCTGAAACCCTCCAGCAGCCGTTCCGCGACCCAGCGATTGTGCTCCATCTCGGCCAGCATTTCGATCTGGACAGACGTCGGCGTCAACTCGGAAAAGGCGCCTTCGTGGGCGGCACCCGGTTCAATCAGCCGCATTCCCAGGCAGCCGAGCGCAATCAGTGCGTGCGTCGCGGCGGACCGGTTCGACCTGCGGTTGACTTCCGTGTCTGCTCGCCATCGGCGCAGTAACTCCTCGCGCTCTTTTTCATTCTCTTCATGGAGGCCGTTGAAGGTTGCCATGCAGGTAATCGCCAGCGTCTCCTCCAAAGGATTGGTGACATTTTCCAAGCGCAGCACATCGCGGCACGAACCGAAGGGCGTCACCGGCACTTTTTGCGAATCGAGCAGTTTTTTGAGCGGTTCCTGCTTCGGCAGCCAGACGAACACCGGCGCGTCAACCGCGTGGAACTGCCAGAGCAGCTGCTTGAGCGTGACCGCGGCCGCGTAGTTTGCATGCTCACCATCCATGCACACGATGATTGCCGGCTTGACTCCTTCTTGCTTCAGAAGCGGCCCGAGCGCATCCAGGAACGCTCGGTCCCCAATGTACGCCGGCAGCGGTGCGAAGACGGCGTTACATGCATACTCGATCGCCTTCGGATGCGGAGGCCGCTGCGCATGCACCAGCCGCTTTTTCTGGCATGACCATTCATCCGCGGCCGGATCGTAGGCGATATCGCGCCAATGGTCGACAACGTTGCGCGGCGAGAACTGGCTCCAGCGTGACAGGAACGTGTCCGCTGATTTGGGGAGATCTTCCGCCAGAATCAGCAGCCGCGCTCGCTTCCGATTCTCGAAGTGTGCCTGCTCCGTCAGGTTCGCCGCCAGGGTTTGCCCCATTCGTCCGAAGCCGACCACGACATACAGTGCGACCTCGTTTCGCTGCCTTGGCCGAACAGGCGTCAATTGTTTCACGATGAGGTGCCGCACCGCGTCGTGCATGATGCTGAACGGCTCTGCCTTCATTTTTGCGCTGATCGTCGGCAGGCTGCTGTGCAATACGTCCTTCAGGGCAGGCTCGTGAATGTGGACGTAGCAGTCCGGTGGCGGCGCCTGGCGCATCGGCCGATCGGTGAGCCGCTGCACATCCACGGCCGTCTCGATATTCTCCTCGTCACTGCCCGTGACGATGTAGACGGCTTTTGCCTTCTTGAGCCTGGCGTGGTTCAGAATCTCGTCATCGGTGGCATCGCCGATGACCACGATGGCGCCGCGTTCGCGCGCGTCATGGCAGAGTTCATTGGCCGGGTCGAGTTCGATGACGACAACTTTTTCGCCTTTGTTGCTTAGCTCTCGCACCAGTTGCGAGCCAATGCGGCCGAGCCCGCAGACGATGTGGTGTTGCCGATAGGAAATCAGCAGCAGATTCTGCCAGGAATCGCCAAGCAATGTGCCCACGGCCTGAATTCCCAGGAAGAGAAAGAGCAGTACCGCCAGGACGCGGCCGATCGAGATGAAGCCATTGGACCCGAGCCGGGGCGACATATTGAGCAACATGACCTGCGCGGTTTCGTAGATGACGTCACTAAAGAGGTCCCAGCCGTCCTCGACGTGGACCGGTTTCGCGAGTTCATCCCTCGCAATGCCGATGGAAATGCAAGAAAAGGTCAACACCGCAAGCACAATCGAGTACAAGCATGCATCGCGCGAGAGCGACCTCCATAACGAATAGGGCGAGCTTGGTTTGGATTCAGTCATGACAGGATTCCGACGGCATCGAGAAAGGGATGGTTGGTTCACAATCGAGACGGCATGCGCCCATTTGGATTCTTGACATCGTGCGCGCCTGTGCCACGATGAGACACATTTCCATCAGAAAAAACCAATGAAATCCAGGTGAATTCTGAGAGTCAGCGCCGGCCCGGCGCCAGCGTATTGAAGAAAGCATCGGCCAACAGATTCGTCGGCAAGATCGGCCGCACGGCGTACACGCGATTGACAGGCCGCAGTGTCTCAATCAGCGGTCGCCAATGTAGCCTGTCGCGCGCTTGCTCCGCGAGCGATCGCGGCAGCAGCCCGACGCCGAAGCCGGCGAGCACGTACCCGAGCAGCACGCGCCAACCGCCGACTTCGATCGCGACCTGCGGCATCGCGGCGGTCTGGCTGCGGCGGATGCGCTCATCCCATTGCTTGCGGATCGGCGAATCGGTTTCAGGCAGTACCAGGGGCCATTGCATCAACTCCTCCCTCTTGATTGACTTGTCGGCGCGTGTGAACGTGCCGGCCCATTCCGATGTCGCTGCACACGCAAGCACTAGCTCATCGTCCGACAAGACATCGATCTGCACCTCGCGGCGAGCAATGTCGCGGATGGCCGGAGGCGTGTGCGTCACCAAAGCGAGGTCATATGCGCCGCTCGCGATCCCTTCAATGCGGCGTCGGCCGCGCACCACGGCGATGCGCAGATTGACCAACGGATGCTGCCGACGAAATCGGCGCGCTGCCTCCAGAACGATGCCGCCGGCCGATTCCTGCCCGCATGCGACCGTGATGCCGGGCAGGCGAACCGCTGATGCGAAGCTCGTGAACTGGCCCCAGCGCTCGGCCTGCTCGATCGCGGCGGGAAGCATCGTGCGGCCTTCCTCCGTCAACTCGAAACGCTTGCCTCGCTTCGCCAGCCACGGTCGGGGCAGATGCGGCGGCATTCCGAAAAGCAGCGGCCGAATTCGCTTTGAGATGCTTGCCACGTTCAACCCCAGTTCGCGAGCGGTCGCCTTGACCGATCCGTCAAAGCGGGCCAGCAAAACAAACGTCCGACACAATTCCGGCGTCAACGGCGAATGCGTTTCCAACATGGCGGTTGCACCTCGGTTCACAGATTGTTTCCCTGTAGGCAACATCGCTGCATTTGCATCCTACCAGTTCCGACGAGGATTAGAATAGATTGTCGAACGTGTCAACGAAGAACAAGGAGCAAGCCGTGAACGCAACGATTCCGCTCGTGGATTTGGCCGTGGTGCTGGCGACCGATGGCGAGGGCCGATTTCTGGTCGATTTCAACGACAATTGGAGCAAGTTCACCTTCCCCATGAGCAAGCAGCGCGACGTGCCGGCGAAGACGCCGAACGGCGCTGCGAGCCGAGAGACGGCCCTGGTCGCCGCGTGTCGAGCGGCGGCTGAGGTGCTGGGCCGGCCGGTGGCGTCTTCGTCGCTCGCGCCGCTGGCTTTGGAGGTGCCGCCGTACAAGCAGAGCGGCCGTGATGGCGTGTGGAAACGCTACGCCTGCCGGTTGTTTCTGCTCAAAGTGACGGCGGCACCCCGGCCCTTGGCCGGCCACATCGCGCTCTGGCTGACGCGTGCGGAGCTCGAATCGCTCGAGCCGATCTCGCCGACGGTGCGAGCGATTCTCGAAGTGCTGCCCAGGTAAACCTCAAGCATGGAGGCTGTGATGCGCCAATCCCACGCCGCTCTCGCTCTCATTGAACGGCGCCGTTCCGACGGCGCCGCCGAGTATCTCGTGCAATGGAGCGAGTCGTGGCACATGTTCGCCCTGATCGGCGGCCACGTCGAGCCAGGCGAAACCTTCCGCGAATGCTGCGTGCGCGAGACCGCCGAGGAACTGGAGCTGACGCCAGATGCCGACTTCCGCGTCGCGGCGCAGCCGCTGCGCGGCCGGCACGAATACGCTGCGCTATCGAAGGCCGCCGGCGTCCTGACGCAGTATACCGTCGAGCTTTATGCCACCGACTTGCTGAGCGGTGAAGCGCGCAGGAAAGCGAACATTGCGCCGGAGAATCGCTGGATTTGCGCCAGCGAAGCGCGGACAATGATCACGTTCGACGGCGAGCCGATCTCGGCCCAAGTCAGGACGGTGTTCGAGCGGTGCGGAGTGGTGGTGCCCATGAGTGTGACGCACGATGAGCCCTGGAACGAATGGGTAGAGCCCTACGATGTCTTCATCAGCTATGCGCGCGCTGACAATGGCGCGCCGACGAGGATGGTGTCGGCGTTCGTCGAGCAGCTTGAAACGGACTTCGCCCGATTTTCGCCGAGTGTGCCGCTGAAGATATTCTTCGACAAGGAATCGATTCTTGACGGGCAGTACTGGCAGGACGTCCTGCGCAAAGGGTTGCGGCAGTCGAAGGTGATGATCGCCTTCCTGTCCGAGGCCTATTTCAACAGCGAATGGTGCCGCAGGGAATGGGAGGAATACATCCTGGTCGAGCAGGCTCGCACCTATCCGGGCGAGGCGTTGATGCCGATTTTCATCGTCGCTCCGGCCGATCTTGCCAGCCGCGTTCCGCCGGCGGCCAGCGAATGGTGGAAGGACATGTGCCAGCGGAACGGCGTCGTGGAAATCGTGGACTACTGGCCGCGCGGCGAGCAGGCGCTCAAGGAAGAGCTGGTGGGCCGGCGAATCGGCCAGCTCAACGACAATATTCGCCGCCGCGTGGAGATGGGCCGACGGCTCGCCGCGGTGCCGCGCAATCCGCTGCTGGGCGGACGCAATCCGAATTTCGTCGGCCGCCGCACGGAGCTGGCGAATCTGCGCACCCATCTGGCCCGCCATGAAATGGTCGGTATCTGTGCTCTCAATGGCGTCGGCGGCATCGGCAAGTCCTCGCTGGCACGCGAATACGCCTACTTCTTCCGCCCCGAGTACCTCGGCGCCCAGTTCCTCATCGATCTGTCCACGGCGACCAATCTGAGCAGCGTCAAGCAAGCTCTGGTCTCGCTGGCGCGCGACCATCTCAACGCCGACATCCCGTATGCCCTCCCGGAAAGCGAGCAGTATGATCGGGCCGTCGGCGCCTTTCACGCCCTGCCGCCGGGCCGCACGGCCCTGGTCATCCTCGACAATCTCAACGAGTCCGCGGTGAACCTGGTGAGCGAGACCAATCGGCTGCAATTGCCGAGCGCGGAGAAGGTGCACTACCTGATCACGACGCGCGCCGAGCCGCGCTCATTGGGAGGCATCGAGGCAATATCGCTCGACGTGCTGCCGCCGGGTGAAGCGCTCGACGTGCTGTTCCGCTACCGCGCCTTCGCACGCCGGCTCGACGATCCGGACTACCTTGCCGCCCGTGCCGGCACGTATCCGCTGCGCGAGGAAGATTGCTTCGACGGCGACGCCGAATGGAAGGCGGCCCTGGCTATTGTCCAGCGGCTCGGCCGGCATTCGCTCGCCGTCGCTCTCGTCGGCGCGTTTCTCGGCGTCCATCGCGATTTCACCTACGCCCGTTTCGCCAACGAAATGCGCGAGCATGGCATCGGCCTGGCCCTCGACGCCGTCGGCAACGACCAGAGCGTCCAGCAGCTCATCCAGCACCCGGTTACCCTGATCGGCAAGCTTTTCGATCAATCGGTGGCTCGACTTGGCCCCCTCGCGTTGCGGACGCTGGAATACGCAGCGTTCCTACCGGCTGACCTCGTGCCAATTGCCTGGCTCAAGGAACTGATTGCCGCCGATCCCGAGATGGCGGACGAGTTGAAGCCGCGGCCGTTCCAATCGCCTCCGTGGGAAGAGACGCTGAGGACGCTTGACGGCCTCGATTACCTGAAAGGCGAGTCGTTCGGCCGCATGCACCGCGTTGTGCAGGAGGTCATCCGGCGACGCATGGCGGACGAGCAACAAACTCGCCGTGAGGCCGCCGTGCTTGCCATGGCCGAACGCAAAGCCGTGGCCATCGATGATAAGGCTGGCTACGGCTGCGACCACCGGGAGATCAGTGCCATAGAGCAACTTGTGCGTGGCAAATCGCTTGGCGTCGATCCGCTTGTGGGGCGGCTTGCCATATGGTTGGTGATCCCGTTCGTGAATACCGGGCGTCTCACCGCTGCGTGTGACCTTGCCGAGATGGCGCACGATATCTTCAAACAGGCGCTGTCCTCCAATCCCCATTCTGCTCGGGCCAAGCGAGAGCTGTCCGCCTCCTTCGAAAGGCTCGGCCAAGTGAGCATCCAGCGTGGCGATCTGGAGGCGGCGCAGCGTTATTTCGAACAATGTTTGAAAATCAGCCAGGAGTTGGCCGACGCCGATCCCCACTCCGTCGAGGTCAAACGAGATCTGTCCATATGCTTCAACAAGCTCGGCGAGGTGAGCATCGAGCGCGGCGATCTGGCGGCGGCGCAGCGCCATTTCGAGCAATGCTTGAAGATCAGCCAGGAACTGGCCGACGCCCATCCTCACTCCGCCCAGGCCAAACGGGACCTGTCCGTTTCCCTCGGCTGGCTTGGCAACGCGAGCGTCCAGTGCGGCGATCTGGCGTCGGCGCAGCGTTATTTCGAGCAATACTTGAAGATCAGCCAGGAACTGGCCGACGCCCATCCTCACTCTGCTCAGGCCAAACGAAACTTGTCCGTTTCCTTCGATAAGGTTGGCGAGGTGAGCGTCGAGCGTGGCGATCTGGCGGCGGCGCAGCGTTATTTCGAGCAAGCTTTGAAAATCAGCCAAGAGCTGGCCGCCGCCGATCCCCACTTCGCCCAGGCCAAACGGGACCTGTCCGTCTCCTTCGAGAGGCTCGGCGACGTGAGCGTCCAGCGCGGCGATCTGGCGGCGGCGCAGCGTTACTTCGAGCAAGTCTTGCAAATCAGCCATGAGCTGGCCGACGCCGATCCCCACTCCGCCCAGGCCAAACGGGACCTGTCCATCTCCTTCAACAAGCTCGGCGACGTGAGCGTCCAGCGCGGCGATCTGGCGGCGGCGCAGCGTTATTTCGAGCAAGGCTTGCAAATCCGCCAGGAGCTGGCCGACGCCGATCCCCACTCCGCCCAGGCCAAACGGGATCTCTGGGTTTCGCACGGGAAAATCGCGAACGTGCTGGAGGAGCAGGAAAAGCCGGAAGCCGACGCGCACTGGCGTGCGGCTCGCGATATCCTCGCCGGCATGGTAGACGCTGGCCTGCACGTGTCGCCGCAGGACCTGGGATTCTTGGAACGACTGCGAAAGAAGCTGGGCGAGTGAACCCGTAATAAACAGCAAAGGAGCACCTCATGCCCCCGACCGTTCTCTGGATTCGCGCCGCCGAGGAACGCCTCGCGGCGGCTTTGCGTCAAACCACACAGCAGGTGGGCACGCCGCAGCAAGCGCAGGCGGACATCTCCGCCAGACTCGCGGCGGCGTTTCCGCGCGCCATCCATGTCGTCGTCCTCGACTACTACGTCGGCTTCAAGCATCGGCCCGGCGAACACATCTTGCAAGCGGAGGTGAAACGGCCCGGCGATACCAGCTCGCTCGTCGTCAAGATTGCTGGCCCCGAACGGCTCCTGCGCGAGAAAAAAGCGTGGGATCACGCCAAGATGGTGCAGGGCGGCAATCCCGTCTTCATGCCATTGCACGCCTGCCCCGAAGGAGCGGCCGATGACGCGCTCGTTGCCATCGCCTATTTACACGCCGAGAAAGCGATCGGCGCCGACACGACCACCTGGCTCGAAGCGGCGGTGCGCGACTGTGTATGCTATCACAGCGTCAATCTCCAATCGATCATTAGCGTTTTGCATGATATCTATTCCCAGACCGGCCGGCTCTATAGCACCGGCCGACTCGAACCCGCGGGCCAAACTTGCATATGGACCACGCCGACGCGCCGGGTCGATGGCGAACGGCATGCTCTCGCGCCAACCTTCGACCTGTGGAACACGACGGGCAAGCGGACACGCCAGCAAGTCAACGCCTCCTTCACGGTCGGCTCGACCTCGTTCATTGATCCCGTCGATGCGTTTCGCCACTGGGACCAAATGTTGAAGCTGCCCAACGCCCCGGCCGATCTTCTGCCCATGGTGATGCGCGGCCTGTCGCATGGCGACCTGCACGGACGCAATTCGATCGTCGGCATCGACAAGGATCGCCAGGCCAGTTTCCCTACCCTGTTCGACTATGAGAGCATCCATCCGGACAATCTCATCGGCTGGGATTTCGTCGAGATGGAGGTCGAGCTCAAGAGCCGTATCTACGAAAAGATCATTCCCCATACGAACCGGTCGGCGTGGATTCGGAAGGTGCAGGAATTCGAGGCCGAGTTGAATTTTCGCACGCGGCATTGTCACAACAACCGCTCCTGGCCCGGCGGTCAGGCGGACGCCACGACCCCCGAGGCTCGATTGATGGCCGTGCTGCTGGCGATTCGGCAGGAAGCGTCCACGGTGTTGATGAGTCGGCCGCGCACGCCGGCGGCCGAATGGCTGCGCGAGTATTTGTTCCTCCTCGGCTGCTACGGCCTGATGGCGGTTCGCTACGAGAACCAGACCGAGCTACAGCTCGCCGCGGCTTTTGTGACAGCAGGCATGGCGGCGTCGCGCCTGAACGACATGCGCGGCTCGACGCCCGAGCCGGCCGCCGATGTCGACGCGATTCTTGCCGAAAGCTACATCACCTGCCAGATTCCGCTGCGTGCGGCCCGCGAGTGGAATCGCAAGAAGGCGGAAGATAAAGCCGAGCGACTGTTGACCGGGCTGGTCGCACGCTATCCGGCAACGCTGCACGTCCACTACGAGCAGGCCTTCAACCTCGTCAAGCAGAAGCGCGGCGAGGAAGCCCTGAAGAAACTCGAAAAGCTGCACACCGAGTTCGACGGCGCCTTGGACGAGGACACCTGGAGCCTGTGGGGCCGCTGCCACAAGGACCACGGCGACGCCGAGCTGGTGGCGGGCATGAAGCAATGGGATTCGCCGGATGCCCGCATTCGCTTTGAAGAGGGGGACCGGCATTATCATGATTCCCTGACAAAGTACCAGGCGGCCCTGATGGCTGCCGGCGGGTTCTTCTCCAGCATCAATATCGCCACGCTGACGTTTCTGCGCGCGGCCCTTTGCAAGCACCTCAACCGCGACAGCGAATCCCAGCAATTACGCAAGTCCGCGATAAGGGTGGCCGCCGAGCTGCTGGAGACCAAGACGCACTGGAAGCAACTGCAGCCGGACGATCCGGTCTGGGTGTGGGCAACGGAAGCGGAGGCGCTTTCGCTGACTGGCAAATGGGCCGACGCCGGCGCCAGTTATCGCGCCGCGGTCGCCCGGCCGCAGTGCCTGACCTTTCATCCGGAAAGCATGGGCCGCCAACTGGCCCGCATTCTCGCCGGCTACCGCCTTTTGGACGAAGCCGTATCGCTTGATGCGTTTGGCGATCTCGGCCTGATGAATCCACATGTAACATTGGAGTAACGCAATGACCTACGACCCCAAACCGCTCGACACCACAAGCGTCGAGTTGTCTCCCTCGCTACAAGCGCTCATGGAACGCCTGGCCGAAAACACGCACGACGTCTGGGCCGCGACGCGCAAAGAGCAAGGCTGGACCTACGGCCCCGCCCGCGATGACGCAAACAAGAAGCATCCGTGCCTGGTGCCGTACGATCAGTTGCCGGACGCGGAGAAGGAATACGACCGCAAGACCGCCGCGGAGACGCTGAAAGCGATATTGAAGCTGGGGTACAGGATCTCGGAGCCGCGTTGAGCCACGTGATGCAGCGTCAATCGGCGGCAGCGCAATATGATCTCTGTGTTTCTCTTCATTCACCGTTGATGCAGAGACCTCGCCATGATCTTCATCAGCTACCGCATCTCAGACTCTCTCGATATCGTCGGCCGACTTGATGCCGATTTAGCGCGTGAATTTGGCGCGGAAGTCGTTTTCCGCGACAAGTCACGCCTACGTGGTGGCCACGACTGGACGCGCGAGTTGGAAACGAATGCAAAGAGCCGCCGCATCATGTTGGTAGTTATCGGCGATACTTGGCAAACCACGTCTTTCACTGACGGCGATTGGAAGGGAATGCCTCGTCTAATGGATGATGAGGACTGGGTACGAAAAGAAATCACGTTTGCTTTGGATGCTGGAAACATCATCATTCCTGTTTTTCTGACCGGCGGCACAATGCCCTCGGAGGGGTGGCTCAAAAAGTGCAAACTCGAACGCCTCTTCAAGAAGCACGGCGAACACCTTCGGTCCGTGGATTACGTAGCGGACTTTGCAAATCTGGTCCGTGTCTTGCGAGAACAATGTCCTGACTTACCCAAAGGGCCAGGTGGTCCGACGCTTCCCATCCGCAAGAACATGCCGCAGCCGCCCGATGTGTACGCCGTTCCGAATTACATCCTCACCAGCACCTTCATCGGCCGGGCCACCGAACTCGACGAACTCGATGCCTGGGCGGACTCGAATGATCCGGTGATGGTCGTCGAAGGAATC
>DASRSQ010000488.1:0-9699 GCA_035656475.1 Gemmataceae bacterium
AGACCTGGCCGCCGCGGATGCCGCCACCGGCGACAACCGTTGTCCACGCGTTCGGATAATGGTCGCGGCCCTGGCCCTGGTTGATGCGGGGGGTGCGACCGAATTCGCCCATCCAGACAATGGTCGTCGAATCCATCAGGCCGCGCTGACGCAGGTCGTCCATCAGCGTGCCCCAGGCGGGATCGAGGATCTCGCTCAGACGACGGACGTTGTCGAAGTTCTGGCCGTGCGTGTCCCAGCCGATGGGGTTGTTCGCCAGTGCACCGAGGGTGACCTCGACGAACGGAACGCCGCGTTCCACGAGTCGGCGGGCGAGCAAGCAACCCTGACCGAAAAGGTTGCGGCCGTAGGCATCGCGCACCGCATCGGTTTCCTCGGACAGGTTGAAGGCGCTGCGAGCGGAGGTCCGCATCAGGCGGACGGCTCGATCATAGGCAGTCTGATGGCTGCGAGCGGCAACGGTTTGATGGCGGGCGGTGAAGTCGCGTTCCATGTCCTGCAGCAGTTCAACGCGGGCGTCGAACTGGGAAGCCGAGACTTCTTCGGGGGCTGCCATGTCGGCGACGCGCAGGCTCTGATCGTAGTTGTTCCCCTGGTTCGGCTGGAAGTTGTTGACTTCGCCGACCATGAGCGGAGCGTACTGGGCGCCAAGGAACCCGGAGTTGTAGGCCGCCGGGCTGAAGATGCGATAGGGAGCGATGCTGACGAAGTTGGGCAACGGCAGGTCGCTCGTGCCGATGTGCTTGGCGACCAGCGAGCCGAGCGTCGGATACTGGATCGGGCCTTGCGGCAGGTAGCCGGAGCGGAGGTAGAACGTGCCGCGGCCGTGATCGCCTTCGCGGGTGCTCATCGAGCGAATCAGGGCCATCTTGTCCATGTGCCGGGCGACGCGCGGCAGGTGTTCGCTAATGCGAATGCCGGGGACGCTGGTGCGGATTGCCTGGTACGGGCCGCCGTTGGGGTGGCCTGGTTTTAGATCGAAGGTGTCCATCTGGCTGGGGCCGCCATTCATCCACAGGAGGATGCAGGAGCGGCGCCGTCGCGGATTGGCGGCATTTTCCTGGGCGACGGCTTCAAGCCAGCCCGACATGGAATAGCCGATGACGCCAGCCGAGGCCAGCTTGAGCGCATCACGACGCGATAGAGGTGCGGAGTCGAACATGAGATGCGGTCCTTTTGTTAGCGTTCGCGGAAACGTACGGACCAACGTGGAACCGATAAATAGAACTGCCAATGAGCTGAATTCTAACCGGAAAGTGAACGAATTGCCAAGGTTTTTTTGCTTTGGGGCTTCGCGGAGCCGTGCCGCGTAAGCGTCCGGGGTACGGCCCTAATCCGGCCGCTCACGCGGCACGGCTTGCCGGATCAATTCCCTTTCAAAAACTCAGCGGAGTTGATGATAGCCCAGACGACCTCGCCTGCCGGATCGCCGTTCCTTCCCTTCAGAAAATTCAAAAGCGTGTTGGATTCGCTGGTTTTCGGAAACCGGGCACAGGTGACGAGAAAGGCAAGATCGCAGTAAGTCGCATCGGCCTTTGCTGCCTTGGCCAGCGAGGTTCTGATTTCCATGGCCACTTTGGTGCTATCGTCGCGATTGAGCAGGCGAAATCTTTCCGGCACGCCAAACGCCGCACCCAGGTCCGTTTGCAGCTTGAGCACGCGCGCATTGGCGACGGCGATGTCGCGGTTGAATTGCTTGCTCTCGACCTGGCCTCGCGCCAGCTTCAAAGCGCCGAGGAGGCGGTGCTTGCTCAATTGCTGCTGTGCGTGACGCGTCTCCATTTCTGTCGGGCGCTGCCCGGTGCATATCAGGTAGACGGCCGACACGAGATCGGCATCCGAGGAGATGCGGCCGACCAGTTTGAGTACGCGTTCGCGGATGCCGCGCTGGGAAGCGTCGAGGTCCTTCCAGGTCTTCTCTTCTGCTTTGACAAGATTTGTTTCGATGCGTTCGATGACGAGGTCCACCCGGCGGTTGGACTCCGGCGTTCCGTTGCCCTTTGCCTTGCGCAGTTCGGGAAGCGATTTCTCGCCAAGCATCTCAAGCATCTTGCCGGCCTGCTCGCGCGTGCGGAAATCGGCGGCGCCGAGCTGGGCAATCCATTTGGCAATTTCATCCGTTCGATCTTGGCCCGGGAGAACGGCAAGAGTGCAAAAGAGGCACGCGACGGCGAGGATCCCATGGATCGAAGTCCCTCGCAAGACGTGTTGTTGTCGCATGGGATTCTGAGCCCCCTCACCCCAACCCCTCTCCCCCCAGAGTACTGGTGGAGAGGGGCGCTGCGACCGACACCTTGACCGGTATGGGTCTTGGCTTATTTCTTCTTCGGCGTTTCGACCTTCGGCGCGGTGTATCCGGGGGTCGCGTTGAAGGTGGTGACGAGGTTGCCGTCGCCGGTCTTCCAGACGCGGACTTCGCCGTTGGCGGCGCCGCCGGCGACGAGCTGACCGTTCGGACTGATGGCGACGGCGTAGACCCAGTCCGTCATGCCGGACAGCGTCTTGAGCGCGGTGCCCGCAACCGGATTCCACAGGCGCACCGTCATGTCAGCGCTGCACGACGCGATCAGCGTGTTCTTGCCGTCGGCGAAGCTGGCGAGACGGAAGACCGCCTTGGAGTGGCCGCCCATGTTCTTGGTCGCCTTGCCGATTGCCTTGGACTTGTCGGTGGCCTGCCAGATGCGGATCGAGCCGTCTTCGCCGGCGGAGAGGCCGAAGACACCATCGGGCGTCATGGCGACGTTGTTGACGATGTTCTGGTGATCGGGGAAGGTGAGCAGCGATTCCTTGTTCTTGAGGTCCCACATCTTCGCGGTCTTGTCCCGGCTCGCGGTGACGATGGCGTGGGCGTCCGGCGAGAAAACGACGCCAAGGATCCAGTCGGCGTGGTTCTCGATGGCGTGTTCCATCTTGCCCGAGTCGACGTCAAAGACACGAACCATGCGATCGGTGCCGCCGGCGGCGATCTTCTTGCCATCCTTGCTGACGCCAAGGGCGAGGATGGAATCTTCGACCTGCACGAGCTCCTTGAGGAGGACGGTCTTGTCATTGACGCCGTCAACGGACGGCACGCCCCCGAAATCCTTCGGTGTGCCGGCGTCGATGTTGTAGATGCGGACATCCCCTTCCTGGCCCGGCCGACCGCCGGCGACGACGAGCTTGCCATCGGGCAGGAACGCCATGGCATGGGCGCGCTCGGCGCGGGTGAAGACGCGACGCAGCAGCTTGCCGGTCGTGGCGTCCCAGACGGTGAGCTCGTGATTGCCGCCCACGACCACGCGCTTGCTATCGGGCGTGAACGCCAGGGCGTTGATCAGCGTCGGGAACTTGTACGACACGAAAGGCTGCGGCGGCACGTAGCGAATCCGCAGCTCGCGCACCAGGTCCGCTTTCGGACTGATGTCTTTGTCCAGCTTCGCCCCCTCGTCGATCCACTTGGCGATGATCGCGACCTGCTCCGGCTTCAGCGCGTCCCCCGCGTCCTTGGGCGGCATGCGGTCGGCCTTCGTCGACGTGACCAGGTGGATCAGCAGGCTGTCCTTCGATTTGCCCGCCTCGATCGGATCGTCCTTGGAACCCCCCTTGCGGAACGCTTCCCACGAGGTCATCTCAAACTTGCCCTTCTTCTTCTTGGCGTCATGGCAGGCGAAGCAGTTCTTCTGCAGGATCGGCGCGACATCCTTGATGAAGCTGACTGGCCCCTTCGGGACTTGTGCCTGCACGCTCGAAGGAGAGAAGAAGAGCAGCCAGGCGAGCGCCAGGCCGAGAAGGGCGCAAAGGATGCAATAGCACGAGAAGCGGTTGCGAGACATCGAGAGACTCCTGCGGGACGCAAAGTGGGGGGGATCAATCCTGGCATGCGCTTTCGCGCGGGTGGGTTTCTTTTGGTGATTATAAACGGGCCATGAGAGAATGCGAGTGGAAAAGAGGGAATTTGCGTTCATCGTGTAGGTCAGGCTTTCCAGCCTGACGATCCCGCCGGTTGCGGGTTCCGTCAGGCTGGAAAGCCTGGCCTACGATTAAGCCTGACGATCCCACCAGTTGCGGGTTCCGTCAGGCTCGAAAGCCTGACCTACCGTCAATGCCTCACTTGCCCTTCAGATCTTCCTGGCTCCAAACGCCGTCTTTGCCGCGGACGACGCGGGTCTTGTAGCGCGGAAGCAGAAACTCGGTGATGACCCAGCCCTTCTTGGTCGCCTGGGCGACGAACGGGATGCGCCCCGAGAACCATTCGCTCTTGAAGCTGACGACTCCCTCTGCCCGCTCGGCGGTCGATTCGCAGGTGCAATCGGTGATGTATTTCGACTGAATGAATGACGCGTAGCCCATATCCTTGGAAATCGAAATCGCATCGGCGATATCCGAGAAGTTGATTTTCTCCCCCAGGATCTGAAATTCCTTGTTAGCGTCCGCATCTGGGTTCTTCGGGGGACGCAGTGCGAGGAGCACAAGCGACAAGCTCTTGTTCTTGATGGCATCTGGCCGAGGATTTTCCGAGAGTATACGGAGATCGTAATTGCTGATGCCCGCGGCCTTGGGGAGCAGCTTCCTGGCCTGTTCCGCGGTGAGCTTCGCTTGCTGAGCATTGGCCGCCGCCGATAGCGCCAGGAGAACGACAACGGAGATAGTGAGTTGCTTCATCACGGTTGCCCTCAATGGATTCACTCGCTTCGAATCACGGATTGCTCGCCCGATTCGGCCGCGGAACGCTGTTGAATTGCGATCAGCTGCCGTTGCCGTGTCGGCGCGCCGATGCGATCGAACCACCACAACATCAACCCGAAGGCGATCGCCAGCCCGACATATAACGAGAAACCGAAGCCCGGAAATGGAACCGCGTCGAGAGCCGACAGCACAAGTCTGGCGCCCATGGCGAGCGGCATCGGGCAGAACAGCGGAAAGTCCAGCGTTGGGGCGCCGCCACCACCGTACAGGTCGTGCGCAATGTCCCACACCACCCAGCCCTTGAACGCGGACCAGAGAACGCCGATGACGAGAAAGGCAATACCGACCCCTAGCATGGAGGTGCTCCGTCACTTCTTCGGCGCAAGGCCAGGCTCTTCGATCGGCCCCCACTTTGCGGGATGGCGTTCTTCCTCCAGCTTTTCCGATGCTGCCAATTCATCTTTCAGGAAGTCGGCAAAGCTGGTCCATTCCGCGATGATCTTCTTTTGCCCACGCACGCAGACGATGCGATGCTCACCATCGAAGAAGTAGCCGACATTAGCGCGAAACGAGAAATGGCGGCTACCGAAATGGAAGAAGCTCTTGGGAACACTATATTCGTCAACCCACAGCGTTGCAGCCGTGGCCAGATCATGGCACTGCAAGATCCTGCGCTCCAGCAGCGGCGGATTGCCCAGCATGGAAAGCGGAACCCCACAAAGCGACATACCGAAAAAGAAGCCGCCGTTGACCGCGCGCAGAAATGCCGCGTACGCTTCGGGAACCTGGATGTCGAACCGTCGGCAATAGCGGCTCAGGGCATCGGCGTCGATGCCGGGATACAGCATCAGCATGTAATTCAGTTCGGCGACCCAGGGACGGTGGCCGATGTCCATCACACCATTGATTCCGAGGACGCTCGGGTATTTCAGGTAACGGCTCGCGGCTTCCTTGAGCGGGGCCAGGAATTCTGGAAGCGCGTCGAGTCGTTGTGCGATGGTCTGCATAGATGATGGAGGTCAGCGTGAGTGACGTTAGATTTGATGGTACCAGGGGGGCATCACGGCCGCAAACAAAAGTTGCTGCGAACATCATCGTGCTCAATCGAGCTGACAATCGCCGGCACGCGTGAGCTGGGCAATGGTCGCCTCGGCCGTCGGCCGCGGGCAGGACCAGACGAGAAAGAAGAGAGCTTGCCGGGCCCAGCGCTGGGCGGGGTGGCTGCGGAGAAAACCGGTCCCCTTGCTGGCGGTCAGCGTCACCTGCGTGGCGCGCAAGGCGAGGCTGTTGGCGAGCGTGCGCAGCGCCGACGCGTCTTCGGCACTGGCGCCGGCGGCGAGGCGATGCAGCCGATCGCGCAATTGCCGGCGTTCCGCTTCGAGGTAGGCGGCGCCTTCGCGGAGCTCGGGCCGCGCGGCCGCTTCGCGGGCGAGATGGTCGATCGCAGCTCCTGCGAGGCCGATGGCAAGGCACGAGGTTTCAAGCCCGCCGGTGCCGCTGCGCCCCGTCGTCATCACACGCTCGAGCGGCCCCGCCAGCAACCAGCGCGGCTCCAGCGACACGTTGTCGAGACGCACTTCAGCCGTCAACGATCCCTGCAGCGCCATCAATTCCAGGGCCGGCTCGATGTGTACGCCTGGCAAATCACGAGGCAAGGCGGCCAGAATCTGCAGCCCCGTGTCGGTGACCGAACCGATGACGAGATGATCCGCATGCTCGGCCCCGGTCACCCAGGGAATGCAGCCATCGAGCACGAAACCCGCGCCGGCCGTGCGTGCGGTCAGCGTCGGCTTGACGTGTTGGCGCGACGTGGTGAGTTGCGACAGGCCGACGGTGGTGAAGCGCTCGCCGCAGGCGAGCGGCTCGAGCAGTTCACGGCGAAGGTTGGCATTCGCGGAAGCATCGATACGCCGGATGGCGGCATCGCGCTGACTGAGGATGAGGCAGGTGGTCAGGCAGGACGCAGCGAGTTGCTCGTAGCCGGCCAGTAGCGTGAGTGCATCGGAGCCGGCGCCACCGACATCCTTGGCGATCGCCCAGCGCAAGACATCGGCCTGGCGCAGCGCGTCCCATGACGCAGCGGGCCAGGCCGTCTTTTCGTCGGCGTCGCGGGCATGTGCTTGCAGCATATCCAGACATTGCCGAGCGACGATGTTCGCCATGCTCGTCTCCGGTCGGGCGTCGTCAGTGTATTGTACGCCGGAGCGCGCTGGCACTGGTTTGGGAAATATCAGAAGAAGACGCCGCCTGGCATTCCACCCGGAAAGCCGCCGCCGCCGAATTGTCCCGGCATCCCGCCGAATCCGCCGCCGAACGTGCCCGGGAAGCCGCCGAAGGTGCCTGGCATTCCGCCGAACGCGCCTGGCATCCCACCAAAGCTGCCACCGAAGGTGCCGGGCATTCCGCCGAAGCTGCCACCGAAGGTGCCGGGCATTCCGCCGAAGCTGCCGCCGAATGCGCCTGGCATCCCGCCGAAGCTGCCGCCGAATGTGCCAGGGAAGCCGCCAAAGCCGCCGCCGAATGTGGTGCCGCCGAAGCTACCGCCGAATGTGCCAGGGAAACCGCCGATGCCGCCGGGAAATCCGAGTTGGCCACCAAGAGCCGGGCGCCTTACATGTTGCAATGAACCTGTGCGGAAATTGGTTGGTAACGTCGATCCGCCGACGCCGCCGGTCGCGCTCGCGCCGCCAGCCGCGCCACCTGCGCCGCTGGCCCCGGTCGCACCGCCTGCGCCGCTTGCAGTTCCGCCAGCGGCGCCGCCGCCGATTTGGCCCGCGATACCGCCACCAAATTGACCGGGAAGCCCGCCGAACTGGCCACCGAATTGACCGGGGATGCCTCCAAATTGTCCTCCAAACGTGCCGCCGAACTGGCCACCGAATTGACCTGGGAATCCGCCGAACTGGCCACCGAATTGACCTGGAAAGCCGCCAAACTGGCCACCGAATTGACCTGCAATTTGGCCTCCAAATTGACCGGGGAGTCCGCCGAACTGACCTCCAATTTGGCCCGGAAAACCGCCGAATTGACCCGGCATCACACCGCCGAACTGACCCGGAAAGCCGCCAAATTGCCCTGGCATCGCTCCGCCGAACTGGCCAGGCATCATTCCGCCAAACTGGCCTGGAAAGCCGCCCTGTCCGCCAAGGATGAACTGAGCGTGCGAACACGTCGGCAACAACAGAGCGGCCAAGCCCGCCAGAAGACTCGTCGCCAATCCGAATCGAGATCGCAGCGCCATGGGCATCTCCAAAAAAAACGAACGACCCGCGAATAGGTATTCGAGGACATGATCCTTTTTGTTAGAACGCTGGGATGTCTCGAACTTGCGCGCGATTTAGTTCTCCTCTCGACAAAGAGATGCGCTTCCCGATTTTCAATTGGTAATTGTCAATTGCTGATTGTAAATTCCCACTGTCGTTCGCCGCGAACCATTCACAGACAAGGACAAAGCCATGGATCGCCGAGAGATGTTACGCGCGTCGGCAGCGGGGTTCAGCGCGGTTGGTTTGCCGCTCCTGGCGGCCGCCGAACAGGGCGCCTTCGCGCGGCAAGGGCCGGGCGTCGCCGCCCAGGGCCGCCGGTTGCCGGGCCTGCGCATCACTGATGTCCGCACCATCCTGACGCAGCCCGCCAACATTCGCCTCGTCGTCGTCAAGATCATGACCAGCGAGGCCGGACTCTACGGCCTCGGCTGCGCGACCTTCACCCAGCGCGCCCGCGTCGTCGAGACCGCCATCGATCGCTATCTCAAGCCGTTCCTCATCGGCAAGGACCCGCTGCAGATCGAGGACATCTTCCAGTCGTCGTTCGTCAGCTCCTACTGGCGCAACGGCCCGGTGCTCGGCAACGCCCTCTCCGGCGTCGATATGGCCCTCTGGGACATCGTCGCCAAGCGCGCCCGCATGCCGCTCTATCAGCTCTTCGGCGGCAAGTGCCGCGATGCCGTCGATACTTATTGCCACACGAATGGTCGCAACTTTCAGGAAGTCGAGACCGCGGCTCGCCGCGCTCGCGAACGCGGCTGGCGCCACATCCGCATCCAGGTCGCCGTCCCCGGACTTACCGGCACCTATGGCGTCGCCAATCAGGGCCAGGCCGGCGACGATCTCCCCATCAATCAACGCGGCGGCGTCTGGGAGCCCGGCCCCTATGTCCGCATCGTCCCCAAGCTCTTCGAGCACATGCGGCGCCAGCTCGGCGATGACGTCGAACTGTTGCACGACATGCACGAACGGGTGCCGCCGATCCTGGCCATGCAACTGGCGCGCGACCTGGAGCCGTATCGCCCGTTCTTCCTCGAGGATCCCTTCTCGCCAGAAGACGTCGGCTTTTTCGAAAAGCTGCGTCACCTGACGACGACGCCGATCGCGATGGGAGAGCTGTTCAACAATCCGAACGAATACGTGCACCTGATCTCGAACCGCCTGATCGACTTCATCCGCATCCACCTGTCGCAGATCGGCGGCCTGACGCAGGCGCGCAAGGTCGCCGCCCTGTGCGAATTCTTCGGCGTCCGCAGCGCCTGGCACGGCCCCGGCGACGTTTCGCCCGTCGGCCATGCCGCCAATGTGCACCTCGATATTTCCATTCCGAACTTCGGCATCCAGGAAGCGCGCGAGTTCACGCAGGCCGAGCACGACGTCTTCCCCGGCTGCCCGGAGCTGCGCAACGGCTACTACTACGTGAGCGATCGTCCTGGTCTCGGCATTGATTTGAATGAGATGGCGGCGCGGCGGTATCCGATCACCGACGATCCACCGTTCGACATGCGCTGGGGCAATTATCGCCGCCGCGATGGCAGCGTGATCAAGCCGTGAGAATGGGGTGCGGGGCGAGGGTGCGGGGCGAGGTGGGCCAGTCGCGTAGCGACGATTGGACAATAGCCCGGCACTTCAGTGCCGGGTCTGTGGCTGTAGCTCGTCAAGTCGCGTAGCGACGACGGAGTCCGCAAAAACTCGGAGACTCCATCGTCGCTACGCGACTCCCAAACGTTGATCAGATCCGAAGTCAACTCGTCGCTATGCGACTCAA
>DASRSQ010000489.1:0-2650 GCA_035656475.1 Gemmataceae bacterium
GTCATCAAGATTGCGGCCCTTCTGCACAGCCTGGATACGAGTCCGTGCAGATGGGCCGCCCGCATTGCATCGATTGTGCCTGCAGTCTGGCTTCTGCGATTTCTCTCCGTCCTGTCGGCGGCGCCGTCACCTGCTTCGATCATTTCTCCTTCGCATCCCGATTCCAACCGCCGCGCCGACAAACGTCATGCATGATGAGGATGGAGCCTTCGCCACTGAAGGTTCATCGTACTTCCCTCTATCACGAAAGGATTCGCATGATCCAATCGATATGGCGCCGCTCCTGGTTCGGGTTGATTGCCCTGGCTTCACTATCCACGATCGGGGCCGCTCAGGCGTGGGACCTACCCCGCGTCAACACGGAGCTCAAGTTCAAATTCGAGGTGACGGTTGGGCCAGAGCAGTTGCGTCCCAGCGCGCCGTGGTACACGTATTTTCCGGCGGACCCGCGTATGATGCCTTCACCCCAGCTCACGCCCTACCCGTCCTGGCCCGGACAGTTTCCGCCCGCGGCGCAGCCGTTCGACCGGGGGGGCGTGCAGAAACAATCGTACAATGCCCCGGTGCCGACCAATCCGATGCTGACGCAGTATCGGGCGATCCCTTACGGCTACCATCTTCAGACGGTGAGCTACACGCCGGCCCAGGTGCCGAGCTACTGGTATCAGGGTCGATAAGGTTGGCAACTCGCCAGCGACCAGTTCGCAAGATATTGCGCGGCAAAGCCCGCCCCTCCTCGTTCCCACGCTCCGCGGGGGAACGAGGAGGACGCCACGGCGCCGCTGAGGATCATTTCGCCATCGGTGGCGGATAGGACTTCAGCAACTCCGCGAGGCCCTTCGCATAATCGCTCGGCGCTGCGCGGAACTCGTCGATGTTCCACGACTTCATCATGTCTTTGCCTTCGGGGATCGTGTGCGCCTTGAGCAGCCCTGTCTTGAATTGATCAAGGACCTTCGCATCGATCGCGCCTGGCAAATACGCGAGCACCGCCGGCGGAAAGTCGCCGGATTGTTCCAGCACACGCAGGTTCTTCTCGTAGACCGGGCCGCGTACGTCCTTGTAAAACTCCAGGCCCAGGCGATCGACAAGCGCGGCCGCCACCTTTTCCTGGGCGACATTGTCGAGCGCGATCTTCTTGGTGCTCGACTTCTCGATGACGGAGAAGAAATCGGCCGGAGATTTGGCGCCGAGATCGGCGCAGCGCTTGCGCAGGAGTAGCCGGCAATGCTCTTTGGTGCCGAGCGGTACGTCGATCTTCTTGCCACGCAGATCGGCCAGCGTCTTGGCCTTGTCATTCTTGTGCACGATGATGTAGGCATGCTCGACGTCGAACCTGTCGACGGCAATCATCAACGGCGCGAGCTTCGGATGCTTCTTCTGGGCCCAGGCAAACTCGTGGGCGTGAAAGATGCCGAAGTCGAGCTGGCTGCCCGCCAGCTTGTCAGCGATCTCCGTCGCGTTGAGCTTGCTGGTGATGGCGCCATCTAGATCGGTGGCCTTCTTGAGGACCGTCTTGAAATCGTCGGTCGCGATCTCGGCGGCCCCCTTTGGCTGTTCCGTCAAAAACGTCTTGGCGATGGCGATCCGCAACGGCGCCGGCTGGGCGTTTAGCTGCGATGTCGCGGCCCCTGCAACCACGAAAACGATAGCAGCAACGAGGTGCGCGAGTCCACGATTCGGGAACATCTCTTCTTCCCTCCGGTAATCAGCTGATCTGTATCTGGCGGGCGGGCGACGAAAGCAGGTCGGATCTGTTACAGCGACAGGGCAACGCAAGATCGGCGGCGGTATGAATCATTCATTCATCAAAAGTATGTAATCACAAAAAAATGCGCAAGCACTTCATCGGACAACGTCTTCTTTCGTGATCTTGTTTTCGCGATCACATCGAGTCCTTGAAGATTAGGCTACGGCATTGGCCAAGGAATGGAATGTCAGTGATGTCGTTTTCTAAAATACCTCCGCACTCATTTTCAATCGCGGAGGATCTGTCATGGGACTCTTTGGCTGGAGCCTGGCGTTGCCATTGTTGTTCGGCGTTGCTCAGGAGAGGCTGCCGGCAGGTTGGAAAGAGATCACCGCAAAGGAAACAGGTTTCAGCGTCGCCATGCCGGCGGAGCCCATGATCAAGAAACAGGCGGTAAAGACCGTGAACGGGCTCGTCAATGTGATGATGTATATCGCCGACGGCCGTAATGATTCGAATTTCGTCGTCAGCTATTCCGATTTTCCGACGGCCAATTTCAAGAAGGCCGACATTGACAAACGGCTCGATCAGGCACGCGACGGCGCAATCACCAAGGCCGGCGGCAAGAAACGCAGCGAGGAAAAGATCCAGCTCATGGGACATCCCGGCCGCGAAATCGTCATCGAGAAAAACGGCGAGATCATCGTGAAAATGCGGCTCTATCTTGTCAAGAACCGCCTGTACCAGGTGATGGTCGTTGGCCAGGGCGCCATCTTCACCTCCCGCGATGTCGGAGCATTCTTCGACTCGTTCCACCTGAGCGATTAAACCGAAACCTTCATCGGAGCTAGCATGACTCGACTGCTTGGTCTCATTGTTCTCGGCCTGATCTTGCCGGCGCTGGCGCTCGGCGGAGACGATCCAAAGGACCCAAAGAACTGGACGCCCGTCAAGATTCCC
>DASRSQ010000490.1:0-2193 GCA_035656475.1 Gemmataceae bacterium
GCCGGTTTTTTTACGGGCACGGACCAGACCATGGTCATGGGCTGTGCAAGCCGCAGTATCGGCGCTTGGTTTCGCGAAACGATGGCAGGAAGAGGTAGGTATCGGGGAGAAGGCCGCAGGTCCGCTCCCGGTTTCCTAACGCCTGGTCGCAGGCCAAAGCGGCTTGCGTGGCGACGAGGACGACCGCATGGCGTAGTCGATCGTTGCTCGTTTGGCTCGGCCAACCGGGGTACCTTTGTTGCCGCCGATTCGTGGCATTCGCATGTACTGTCTGTGCCAGCCGCCCCGGCCAACAGCAACGGCTCGCTGCAGTTTATGCGCATAAACCGGTGCGCAGCCGGGCAGCGGTAGCCGAGATCGACCTTCTCCCAAAAGCCCCAGTCGCCGTCTGGCCCATCGAATGGCTGGTAGTCGCGCGGACTACCCCGTTAGGCGCACCTCGACCGGGCCGACGGCCGGTTGAACGAGTTGCTCCGAAGAGGTACCGCACGGAAGCTAAGTTACCAGGCGGCTGGGTACCGAGCGCTTTCGGCGTGAGCTGCAACTCTCCACACTTGCCATTCGCAGCGCCGGCAACGCTTTCGCAGACTTACCCGTGCGTGGATACGTCGTATTCGGGTAAGCCGCGCTCCTCCTGTATTTGCGAGCAGGTCCTCAATGCCACAACCATGGATTCGACAATCTACTGATCGCCAGCCGCCAGGCGAGGAGGAAATGCTGCGACAGATGATGGACGGAGCACCGCGCCGAATGTCGTGTCTCTCGGCGCACGTGTTCTCCCAAATTGATAATCCGTTCCGTTCAGCACCCCAAGATCGGCAAATCAAACACCACGGCTTCGCTGCAGGGCCACTTTTGCAACCCAGTGACGAACTGGAGGATTCCGGCGCGCCAATCTCCACCCACTTTATGCGCATAAACCTTGTCCGAATGGCTAAATCGTGGCGATTCAACGACGAAAACATTGAAATTCGAAATTTACAAGGTAGAATTCGTCGATCTGTTAAGGAGCTAAAAAATTGGCAGCCGAAATCGTCGCGGTAACTCAACAGAAGGGCGGGGTGGGCAAAAGCACCATCGCGATGCATCTGGGTGCGGCTTTCCATGAAAAGGGCAAACGCGTCCTCGTGGTCGACGCCGATGGGCAGAACACCTTGGTCCACTGGGCGAGCGCCTCGGCAGACGGCGATTCAGGTATTCCTTTTCCGGTCGTCAACCTCTCCGAAGCCGGCGGCCAGATTCACCGTGAGATCAAAAAGTTCATCGGCGACTACGACGTGATCGTGGTCGACTGTCCGCCTTCGATTACCGAGAAAGTGTCGGGCGTTGTCCTCTTGGCAGCCTCCGTCGCCGTGATTCCGACGTCGTCATCTCCCGCCGACTATTGGTCGAGCGTTGGCTTGGTGAAACTCGTTCAACAGGCCCAAGTGATGAACGAGGACCTTCGTGCGGTCTTCCTACTGAACAAGACCGAAGAGAAGCGCATGCTGACCCGCGAACTCAAACGCGCACTCGAGGACCTTGGGTTTCCGCTTCTCAAAACACAGAGTCCGACGCGAGAAGCGTACAAGCAGGCAATGGCTCTCGGTCAAACGGTACTGCAAATGAATGACCGCGGTGCAAAGCTCGCCGCGGCCGAGATTCGGGCGTGCGCGGCGGAAATCGCCTCGATGCTCCCCTGACTTTATGCGCATAAAGGACCCTCAATGAAACCCTCCCAGTTGGCAAAAGGCTTCCAGGCGCGCCCCGATACCACGAGCAGCGAGAAGCGCACGGCCCTCGATCGGCTCAACGCGATAGACGACATCGTGCAGGACGACGCGAAGGCATCGGTCAAGACCACGCCGGCGCGGGGTGAGGCGGTTCTTCATTCCGTCACGTCGTCGACCGACTCACACCATGCAAATGAATCGAACGACTATCGCGCATGGCGTCTGTCAAATAATTACAACCCCGGGCAGGTGATCGAACTCGATTTGTGGGCTATCAAGCCCAGCCCGTTCAATCCACGCCATTTTTATCTAAAGGCGTCGATCGCAGAACTGGCTGTCAACCTCGCAAAGCAGGGCCAGCAACAAGCCATCCACGTCATTCCCGATTACGGTAATCCGGGGTCGTACTTTGTCAGCGATGGCGGCCGGCGCGTACGCGCCTTGAAGGAAGCGAACAAGGAGACCGTCAAAGCGGTCGTGG
>DASRSQ010000491.1:0-10011 GCA_035656475.1 Gemmataceae bacterium
ATTCGCTCACGCCAGCGCCCTGACCCAGCCGAAGAAACGATCAAGCCCCGCAGCAAAGGATCCGCGAAAAGCGGCAAAAACCCCAACCCAACCAGGGAACGACGCCCCGTGACAATGGAGGCATTGTGAGTGCTACTTCAGCGAGTCGGCGAGGGGGACAAAGTCCTGGATGATGTCGCGTCCGGATTGGGCATGGGACAGCACCTGTTCGGCAATGGCGGCGAATGATTGGTTTGCCACGGTGGACTCCGATGATGTGTGGCGGCGACTTGAAGATCATCGCCGACGTGTGCGCGAATTGCAAGGTCCGAGGCGGTGGATTTCTGGAAACGGCCGGACCGGGGGCGGTAAGTAAGGGCAGCACATGTGCGGACGTTTCACGCAATACAAGACCTTGGAAAAGCTGAGCCAAGTCCTGCAGCTCGATTCATACACCGAGATCCCGCCGAGCTATAACATCGCGCCGACGCAGCAAGTCCTGGTCGCACGCGAGCACGACGGCAAGCGAGAAGGCGTGGCGATGTGCTGGGGATTGATTCCGTCCTGGGCGAAGGGCAAGAAATCGCCTCAGATCAATGCTCGCGCCGACACCGCAGCCACGAAACCAATGTTTCGGGCGGCGTTCAAGAAGCGCCGATGCCTGATCGCCGCCGACGGCTATTACGAGTGGAAGAAGATCGGCAAGGCGAAGCAGCCGTACTACCACCGACTCAAGAGCGATGAGCCGTTCACCTTCGCCGGCCTGTGGGAATGGTGGAAGAGGGACGGTGAGGACCTGCTGACGTGCGCCATCCTGACCACGGAGGCCAACGAGCTCATTGAAATCATTGGCTGACATTGCGAACGGGATGCCAGCGCCGTAGGCTGACGTGATCCCAGCCGGAGACGCCGGCAATGACCAGTGACGACATCATCAAAGACAAAGCCAAGCCTCTCGCTGAAACCGTGTGCCGCCAGAAAGAGTATCTCTACCGCCTCAAGACCCGCCTGGCGGCCGTCGGCATCCCTCACGATGACAAGCTCGCCGAGAAGGTCGAAGCCGCCTACAAAGCCATCTTCGAGCTGTGGCTCAACCTGCACTACCGCAGTTGCGGCATGGCACCGAAGAAGACAACATGAAGGCGACGAAAAGCGTAGTTTGCCGATGGCCGTTCACGCGTCTGTAAGTATGGGCCCGGTCCGGAAGTCGAGTTCGGCGCTGAAGTGGGTCAAGACGGTGCAACCGCGGACGGTCGAGTGCGGCCCGTGCGCGGTGCGTGCCTTTCCGACGAAGTACGATCCCTGCCCGTAACTCGCCCCTGCCTCTACGAAGTCGCCGTCCAGGACGAACACGGTTTCGTCAGCCTTCGAATGCCAGTGGGCCGGGATGCTTGCCCCTGGCTGGATCCGGGTCAGGACCGCCATCGCTCCAGTCGCCTCGTCCTTGTGAAGCACCTTCATGCTCACGCCGGGCATCGCCAGTTCTGCCCACGGCAACTCGCTTTCCTTGACCATGATCTGGTACATCGCACGCCCCTCAATGAACTGCCCGCAAGCCCGATCGAACCTTTCGTCCTCGACGCCTTCCGGAAGGTACAGATTTATTGATCCGGTGAAGCAAATCATGCATCAAAATGCCCGGGACCGGCAACTAAATAATAAGTTGACGGAATGGGAATCTCGCGAGGGAACGCATGCAAACCTACGTGGTTGACCAGCTTCGACGGACCGTGCTACTGCCCGGCGGTTTCGATCTTCCGGACGCCGAATTGTTAGATCGCTTCATCGCGCATCATGACGAACCGGCGTTTGCTGCCCTCGTCAAGCGTCACGGTCCGATGGTGTGGGGCGTATGCCGCCGACTGCTGCATCAGCATGACGCCGAAGATGCATATCAGGTCACGTTCCTCATTCTCGCTCGGAAATCGGCTTCCATCCGACGCAAGGAGATGTTGGCAAGCTGGCTCTACGGCGTGGCCCACAAAACCGCGTTGCACTTGCGGCGAACCCTTGTCAGACGCAAGTCCAAAGAAGTACAGCTAGCGTCGATTCCCGATATCGAGGCCACGAAGATTGGCTCATGCAACAAGGTTGGTGAATTGCTGGATGAAGAATTAAGTCGCCTGCCGGACATTTACCGCGCCGCAATTGTTTCGTGTGACCTGGAGGGCCAAACCAGGAAGGTAGTCGCGCGTCGTCTCGGAATACCAGAAGGAACTGTAGCGGCCCGGGTCGCGCGGGGACGAGCGATGCTGGCGAAACGGCTCACGCAACGAGGCGTCACACTCACGGCCGGAGCCTTGGCCACGGTGCTAGCGCAACAATGGGTGTCGGCCGGGGCACCGAGGTCGCTTGTGGAATCCACGATCAAAGCGGCAATATCGTTTGGATCAGTTACCGCAGCCGGGGTGTCGGCGAACGTTATTACGCTCACGGAAGGAGTGCTGAAAGCCATGACGGTGTCCAAGATTAAGATCGCGTCGATGGTACTGTTTACGGTGGTTCTGATCGGCGGCGCACTGGCGACTTTGCCTCAGATCGGACAATCACAGTCCGCTATCAGGAAGGCCGAACCAACCACGGCATCGGCAGGGAAGGTTGCCCCAAGCAAGAGCGATCGGGATCGGTTGCAAGGCCGCTGGACCGTTGTGGCGGTCGAAGCGAATGGACGAGCACTTGCTGCCGCCGAGATTCGAAAGCTGGCCATTGACGACGTGATACTTGAGGCCGATCGCATTCGGCCCACGAGGGTTGACCCAGAGAATTCCTTGTGGCACGGCACATTCAAGCTGGACGAACGGCGCGCCCCTAAACAGATTACGCTCTACGATGAAGAGGCCGATGGCAAGGCGATGATTTTCCGAGGCATTTACGTGATAAACGATCAAACAATGAAATGGTGTCTGAACCACGACGGGGTTGACGTTTGTCGGCCAGAGGAATTCAAGACGAAGAAAGGCTCAGCTCTGCGCATCTTCACATTCAAGAAGGTGCCGTAGGGACACCGACGGCCATTTACGTCGCACCGACTTCATGCCCTCGTCGCGCACGCCTCCCCAGCGCACGCCGTCGAGGGCTTTTCCATGCGCCGGCCTCCTGACTAGAATGGCCAGGACAGAACCAACCACTCGTAAAGGATTGCCGCATATGCGTCATCGCCTCCTCTGCCTCTCAGCCGTTCTGTTCGCCGCCCTCGTCGGTACGGTTTCCACGGGCGCCCAGGACGTCACCAACCCGAACATACGCTTCGGTATGCCGAGCCCGGCCAAGAAGGACGCCAACCACCGCGATGCCTATCTGATCGCACGCCCGCAATACGTCCTCAGCTACAACGCCACCACGCGCACGCCGAACTGGGTGTCGTGGGTTCTACGGAAGTCGGACATCGGCAACGCGAAGCGCGGCGCTTTCAAGCCCGATCCGCTCTTGCCGGCCGGATTCACACAAGTGACGAGCGCCGCATACACAGGTTCTGGGTTCCACCGCGGCCACATGTGCCCGGCTGCGGACCGGTCGACAAGACCGCCTCACTATCAAATGGATTCGAGCGTTCGGCCCCGCTAGTTACGCCCTAAATCACCTAAGAACTCGGACGACGGCTTCACGCTCGTGATGAGTAGGTGATCCCGTGCGCGAGTGCAAGCAACGTACAGAAGATGTCGCTCGGAGTCGTAGACATCTTGAAGGTCCCCCTCATCACCTACCGTTTCGATGCGTTCCTGCAGAGGAACGACCTCGTCATCGCATGCCATCACCGCCACTGCGCGGAACTCAAGGCCCTTGGCAAGATGCATCGTGCTGATCGAACTGGTTCCCGTCGTTATTTCAACTCGATCGTCGAGAACGTTGAACGCCATGTCCGCCGCCTTTGCTGCTGCCCTCGCTCGATCCAGTTGCGCTCCAGATCTAACGAATAGACCAATCTCGTGCGGCATGACGCCGGTCTTGAACCGATTTCTAAGCCAGGAGCCCACTGCCTTGATTTCTTCTTTCTCGGATGTCAACTCAAGGATCGTCGGCGGTGGCCCGTTGAATACGGATATGGTGCCACGCCGGTCTTCGGAGTTACCATCCACATCGGAAACAATTGGGCCAAGTAACTGGTCCGCCTGCATGCGAATCTGGTGCGAGGTGCGGTAGTTGACGCGCAACGCTCGGGAGCGACCACGCACATCCACGCCGAGCGCCTTCCATGAAAATGGTTGTTGAAAGATTCGTTGGCCAATGTCGCCGGCAAAGAACAAGGCGTTCTTGCGTTTGGCGCCCAGCGCGGCCAAGAACCGCAATTGCGGTATGCCAAGGTCCTGGGCTTCGTCCACCACCGCAAAATCGTACGCCGGCCTTTTGTTCTTGACGATGGCCGAAGCCACTGACGTGAAGACCTCTGCGTGCGTCACGACTTTGCTTGCCCTTAGCCCGGCGCGAACTTTCTCGAATATTGACCAGAGTAGCTTGCGCTGTGCCTCCGGAAGACGAGTCTTTCGCCCGAGTCGAGCGACATCTCGGTAGGCGTTCCAGGTGTCCAGTTGCCAGGCATCGACAATGTGATCCCATTCGGAAGCAAGGAAAGTCATGCTGAATTTGTGTTTGCCCGCTGCCTTCGAGGCCTCACTCAGAAGATCCAGCACCATGGCGCGACCAGCCAACCTAGCGGGGCCTATCAGTGATTTGTGCAGGCGAACCCCGACGGCATCCAGGGAGAGGACATCGATTCGCTCTGCCAACCTGGGCTCATTGCCAATCAGGCGTCGAACTCTGGTCTGCAGCGCATTCGCCAGCGGGTCGGAAAACGTCGTCAGCAGCACGCGCGCGTCGGCGTTCGCCCTGGCGAGATGGACGGCGCGATGTAGAGCGACAATCGTCTTGCCCGTGCCGGCCGACCCAGAAACTCGTGCCGGGCCGGCGTAGTCGCGCTCGATCCACTGACGCTGATCCGGATGTAGGAAGACCGCCCACTTTTCCCAAGGATATTCGAGCGCGTGCTGAAGCTCCTCCGCGTTCTTCATGATCCGGAAGCGACGTTGAGCGTCGGGATGCTCGAAGGGGTCCGCCACAGCCGCCGACGCCGCACGAGGCTTTCCGCCTGTGGCCAGCTCCAGCAAGGTCTCGGCAGCTTCCGCCGGGAGATGATCCGCGAGGGCGAGCAGCGTGTCCTCGGTTGCCTCGCGAACGTCGTTCAACCATTCGGAGGGGACGCCATAGCTCAGCAGCACCGCATCGGAGAGCTTGGCGAAAAGCGATTTCTTGCTCGTTTTCGGCGTCGCGGCTTCGACGTACTTCGGAACCACGATCTCCTTGACGGTTTCGCGAATCTCGACCAACTGGGCCGCGCCGGTGGTGGGATGGGTTTCGAGCTTGCGCCGCTCGGCCCATTCGTACGCCTTATCGTGGTGATCGACGTAGCACAGAAGCAAGCTGCCTACAGTCTTGTGCACAATCAGGCGAATATCACGGCTTACGCGGACCGACCAGAAGTTTTTGTCCTTCGCACCATCGAGCTTGTGAAACTTCATGCCGGGATTGGCAGGATCGATTTGCAAGTCAAACGCAGTCGTCTTGACCGCCTTCTGCTCCTCGCCCGTCAAGCGGGCCAGGCTGTCGGTGAATGTGTCGGCGATGCGGAATTCCATGGGCTACACCTTGAACACTTTCATCACCTCGTCGCCGAGGTGATTGATCACCTTAACTGCAATTCGACCTTTGAGCGGTTTCTCGAATGGGCGCGAGGTGTCGCTATTCAGGCTGGACCACGCCTCCTCGTTGATCTCGGCCTTCAGCGTCGTCTTGAGCGACTTGTAGGGATCGTTCGCGCCGAGGAAGTAGGCGTGGCGGACGAAGAAGCTCTCCTCGTTGTAGTCTGTGTCGATGAACCAACAGGCGATGCCGTCAGCGCCGTCGGAACGGACTTCGCCAGTGTTGGGATGGAAGACATCGACACCATTCACCTTCACCCGAATCTTTCCATCCTTCTCGGGCAAGATCGCGATGTCTGGCTCGCCGAAGATGACGAAGAGGTTGCCCTTGCCGGTGTTCTTGAGCTCGTCCGACATGTGAAGGTCGGCGTTCATGCGAGCCTTCAGCACCGGGACCTGACCAAGCTTGTTGAATTCAGTCGTGTGCGCCTCATAGTTGAACGCACAGGCGACCAGAACGTCGAAGCCCGCGTCGCTGGCTTCACGGGCGGCCAGCACCAGGTCCTGACGCTGGACGGTGCCGAACTCGGGGCCGATGAAAATCGCGGCGCGCCGTTCCTTCGTTCCTTCAAGATAGCGGCCGTCCGCGCATACCAGCATTCCCGGCCATGGCGTCAGAGCCGTGAACGTGATCTTGTCGTCCTTGTGTGCCTGCTGCACGCCGGCGGTCTTGAGATTGTCCAGCACCATGTCGGGAAAGCTTTGTTGCGGCCCCGGCTTCGCCAGCGGATCGATCAGCTCGTCATTCTCATTGACTCCGAGCATGCGGTGCGGCGACAGGCTTTCGACCGTGAATGGCCCGGCGACGCGCACCTTCTTCTTGTCCTCGTACGGCTTGTCATAGAGGTATTCGTACTCTGCCTTGGCCGCGATGCTGTCGTCGATTTCCTTCTGTCGCCCGATGCGAGCTTTCCACCACTCCGCATGTGCCGACTGGGCAGCCTCCAACCATTTCTCATCAGCCTCGCGTGGAATCTCCCACTCTTGCCACTCTTTTTTCAGTTTCTTGTTCAACGTCTCGCGCAGCGGTTCTAACTTTGTTTGCCACTTCTCCCAAATGACGTCGATCTCGGCGTTGTTGGCGATCGACTTGAGTGTGATGTGTGGCACCCGTTCGTAGACGAAGCCATGTCGGATACTGCCATCGGTCGCATTGAGCGAGGCCGGCCGCCCGGAGATCGCGGCTTCCTTCTGCTGCCCATCGCGCGAATCGGCGAGGAGGTAGAACGGATATCGTGCTCCCATGATCCGTGCCCGTGCCAGCGCCAGAGCGACTCGCGATGTGTCGATCGTGATCCAGCGCCGTCCCCATTGTTCGGCGACGTATGCCGTGGTGCCGGAGCCGCAGGTCGGGTCGAGCACGAGATCGCCTGGATCGGAGGCCATCAGGAGGCAGCGTTGTATTAGCTGACCTGAAGACTGTACAACATACAGTTTCTCCTCACGTCTGCTGGAAAAACGCACATCTTTCCAGATGTTGTGAATCGGCGATACAGAATAGTCGCGAAAGAATCGAACATAACGCAAGGATGTTCCGCGTGGTTCCAGTCTGTTTGCCCGAATAAGACGACCAAACCCTATTTCGCCGGTTTTCCAATAGCTGTTTCCTGGGGTATAGGATTTTCCGCGGAAATCAACGGGAAAGGAACCAGGTGGCCGACTCGAAGTCGTTGTATCCTTTGAGTAGAGTCGGTATTTTCTCTCTGCTTCTTGCCACTCAGAAACTGAATCATTTCGCTGAATAACTCCCCGATAGTAGGTCTCGTCTTCATAGTTTGAGTATTCACTCAT
Organism: Gemmataceae bacterium; assembly: GCA_035656475.1. Classification (GTDB taxonomy): domain Bacteria; phylum Planctomycetota; class Planctomycetia; order Gemmatales; family Gemmataceae; genus SIAQ01. The sequence continues at coordinate 7,464 of DASRSQ010000491.1, forward strand.
TACGCTTTCCGTCGGCACTTTCTCCGTGAAGAGCGATCGAAACTTTACAGCCTCCGCCGAACGTGCGTACATAAGAACGTAATCAGTGCTGAGCGAAAGGTGTTCACTTGGTTGCGCGCTAGTCTTTTCAACAGTGATAAGTGCGATGAAATTCAATTCTCCAAATAACTCGTCCATCACCGCCCGCACGCGATGCACATTCTCATCGCCAATCTGCACAAAGATCGATCCCGACTCCGTCAAAAGATCGCGCGCGACCATGAGGCGATCGCGCAAATACGTCAAATAGCTATGGATGCCGTCGCGCCAGGTGTCGCGGAATGCTTTGACTTGTTCCGGCTCACGCGTGATGTGGTCGGTTTTGCCGTCCTTCACGTCGCGGCTTGTCGTGCTCCACTGGAAGTTCGAGTTAAACTTGATGCCATAAGGCGGGTCGAAGTAGATGCACTGGACCTTGCCGCGCAGGCCTTCGCGTTCGGCGAGGCTGGCCATCACCTGGAGCGAATCGCCGAGGATCATGCGGTTCGACCAGTTTTGTTCGTGCTGGTAGAAGTCGGTCTTGTCGGCGCCAGTCGGAATCCCGTTGAAGTCGGCGAATAGATCGAACTGCACCACCCGCGACTGCTGTTCCTGCGCCTGCGTTTGGCGGAGGAGATCGTCGATCAGTACCTTGGGATGGACTTTCTCCTGGATATAGAGCGGCGGCGCATGGACGACGAGATCGCTCCAGTCCTGATCATCCTTGCCGCGCCAGACGAGCTGCGGATCGAGATCGCGATTGCGGCGTTCGTAGGCGACGCGAATCGGCGTTTGCTGATCTTCCTTCACCATGGGCTGATATTCCGCGGTGGGAATATTCTTCCTCTTCGCGGTCGTGTGGGTGATGGTGGCAACGGTCTTCTTGCTCGCGGGCTTCTTCTTCGGGGCTTTCTTCGCCATGTTCGGCGTCCTCGGAATCTTGCGGAGATCGTCCTATTTGGCGATCGCCGATTCAAGCATCTTGTTGAATTCGCTTTCGACCTTTGCCTTGAAATCAGACTCGATCTGATACACGTCGCAAAACTCGGCAAAGGCCCAGCGGCCGTACGTCTTCAAGCAATTGACGCCGGGCACCCAGCGGGTCAGCATGGTCCCCTTCTTCTCGTTGGCGTCCTCGCGCCGGTAGCCCTTGATCTCGATGATAAGGTGCAGAAGGTCGTCCTCGCCGTGGCCATCGTCCACGAGCACGATGAAGTCGGGACGATAGGTGCGCATCTCGGAGCCGTAAAGATAGGGCACATCAAGGCCGAGGTTATAGTTTTTCACGTAGGCCTTGACGCGCGGATGCGATTCGGCGACGCGGCAGAACTCGGCCTCCCAGTCACTATCGAGAATGACCCAGTTGATATGGCAGCGATCGGGACTGGTCTGCCAGCGATCGGTCTTAGACGTATTGAAGCGGACGTTCCTGGTAGACCCCGTGGAGTTATAGGGGTCGAGCAGTGCCTTGATTGGCTTTTCGCCAATGAAGTGCTGCGTGATGGCGCGAGTGATCTTGTTGCATGCCATGTCGGCAAGCATCTTATATTTGAGCTGCGCGGGGTAGGTGCCTCCCTTGCACACGAGGTAGCCATCGAGCCACTGCCGGGCGATGCGTTTGAGCTGGCCGAACAGATGGAGCGGCGGATCCTGATGGCGTTCGCGCCATTGATGCAGGACGAGATGTGAGGTTAGCTCGTAGAGAACCTGTGAGGGGCGGACATCGCCAGTGTGCAGCAGCGTCAGGTCGGCCTTTTCTCCGATGATGCCGGCGTTCTGCGTCTGCGTGGCGCCGACAAGTTCAGGGGTCAGCACCAGGACGTCGGCATCAGAGAAATCAGCTTCTAGCCGTTCCTCGGGAAGGTCGATGCGGTAGCCTTCGACGCGCGGAAACGTGATCTCGAGGTGATCGCGTTCCGGGCGCATGGCCTTCACTTGGACGATATCGCGAGGCGGCTGTGGCGGGGCGACCACGGGTTTGGCGGTAAAGTCGAACGGGATACCCAGCACGTCCGCGTATTCGACGTCGAACAGGCCTTCCTCATTCAGATGGTACGACTGCCGACGCAGGGCCCGGCCAATGACCTGCTCGCACAGGAGTTGGGTCCCGAAGGCGCGCACGCCGAGGACGTGGGTGACGGTGTTAGCGTCCCATCCCTCGGTGAGCATTGAGACGGAGACGACGCAGCGGATCGATTCGCCGAGCTTGTCCGGTTTGCCGACAGTGTTCATCACCTCGCGCAGGAGTTCTTGATCGCTGATGTTGTCCGCTTTTTGGCGGTCGCCGGTGCGCTGCAAAATCTCCGCGCGGAAATGCTCGATCTCGGCCGCAGCCATGTCGCGGAACGAAGCATCGAGTGCGTCACCGGCCTCAAGTTGCAAGCTGTCGATTAAGGAACGTTCAGAACAATAACTTCCCGATTCAGGGTCGGTTATGGTAAGCTCAGCTGGCCGAAAAAACCGGAGTTTTTCGACTCACGCGTTCTCATGGACGGGAGCTTGCCATGTTGCCGTATTCTGCCAAGATCGA
>DASRSQ010000492.1:0-8556 GCA_035656475.1 Gemmataceae bacterium
CGGACGATGATGATGCTCGCCCTGACGAGACGTCGTATAACAACATCATGGGAAAGAAGAAAGCCACCGAAGAGACGAAAGCCGACGCGGCGCCGACGACCAGCGCCGAATATACCGTCCTCGCCCGGCGTTATCGGCCGCAGCAGTTCAGCGACCTGATCGGCCAGGAAGCGGTCTCGCAGGCCCTCACCAACGCCCTCGAGAGCGGCCGCGTCGCTCACGCCTATCTCTTCACTGGCGCCCGCGGCGTCGGCAAGACCAGTGCCGCCCGCATCCTCGCCAAGGCGCTCAATTGCGTCAAGGGGCCGACGCCCACGCCGTGCGATGAATGCGAAATCTGCAAGGCGATCACCAGCGGCGAAGACACCGACGTCCTCGAAATCGACGGCGCCAGCAACACCGGCGTCGATAACGTGCGCGAGCTGCGCGCCAATGTGCATTTTCGGCCGAGCCGATCGCGCTACAAGATTTACATCATCGACGAAGTCCACATGCTCTCGACGGCCGCGTTCAACGCGCTGCTGAAGACGCTGGAGGAGCCGCCGGCGCACGTCAAGTTCATCTTCGCGACGACCGATGTGCACAAGATCCCGATCACCGTCCTGTCACGCTGCCAGCGCTTCGACTTCGGCAACATCAGCACCACGCGCATCCTCGAACGCTTGAAAGGCATCGTCGCATCCGAAGGCATGGAAGCGGACGACGAGGCGCTCGAAACGGTCGCTCGGCGGGCCAACGGCTCGATGCGCGACGGCCAATCGCTGCTCGACCAGCTCCTCGCCTTCAGCGGCAAGAAGCTGACCGTCGACTCCGTCAACCAACTGCTTGGCACCGCCCATGAAGAGCGCGTCGTCGAGATCGCCGGCGCGGTCGTCGGTCGCGATCCGAAGAAAGCACTGGCGATCGTCAGCGACATCGTCGACCAGGGACAGCAACTCGGCGAATTGCTCGACCAGTTGATCGAGTACTGGCGCGACCTGATGGTCGTCAACAGCGCCGGCCTGACGGGCCAGACCGTCAGCATCTCCAGCTCGCGCCGGCCAATCCTCGAACAGCATGCCAAGGCCGCGAGCCTCGACACGATTCTCGCCGGGATGGACATCCTCGTGACGGCGAAGACGCGCATGCGCACGAGCAGCCATGCTCGCGCGTTGCTCGAACTTGCTCTGGTCCGGATGTGCCAGCTTGATGATTTGGTGCCGATCTCGCAAATCGCGCAATGGCTCAACAAGGACGCATCGGCCGCCCCGCCGAAGGCAAAAATTGCATCTCCTACACAGCCAATCGCCGCAAGTGCGCCGGCCGAAAAAAAAAAGGTAGCTGAGCGGACTGACGCGGAATCCGGGCAAGCCGAGATTCCGATCACTTCGGATTCCATTTCGACGGTTTGGCAACAAGTTCTTACCGAGTCAGGATTTGCGATTCAGGCAGAGCTTCGTAGGGGTGATATCCCTGCAATTTCCGGGCCAAATACTCTGGTAATGCCGGTTTCGAGACGGTATAATGCCCCCGGCAGCATTTTTGCAGATAACGCCCGGCTCGCAAAGGTGCAGGAGCTGCTGAGCCGAATTGCCGGCGCGAGCTGGACGTTGCGGGTCGAATGGGTCGAAGACGCGCCCGAATCGACTTCGCCTCGCACGAGTCCAGCCGCCCAGGCGATGGGACAGCAACGCATCCAGCGGGCGGAGATGATGCAGATCCCGTTCGTGAAGCGCGCGGCCGACGTGCTCGGCGCCCAGATCATGCGAGCGGACGAAGGGTTCGGCTCCGTGGCCCGCAATGGCGATTCCGAAACGGCGGACGAGACGCCGGCAACGCCCGAGGAGGAATGACATGTTCGAGAAGCTTGGCCAGATCGCCAGCCTGATGAAGAACCTGCCCAAGATGCAGGAAGAGATGGCGAAAATGCAGGCCTCCCTCGGCAAGATCCTCGTTGAAGGAGACGCTGGCGGCGGCATGGTCAAGGCCAAGGTCAACGGCCACATGGAAGTCGTCGCCTGCACCATCAGCGAAGAGGCCATAAAGGATCGCGAGTTGCTCGAGGATCTCACTCGCGCCGCCATCAACCAGGCCATCCAGAAGGCGAAACAAGCGGTTGCAGAAGAGACATCGAAGATGGCCGGCACGCTGGGTTTTGGATTGCCGCCGGGATTTCAAATGCCAACCTGATTTGAGGAAAATTTCTCGTTCCCACGCTCTGCGTGGGAACGCGCTGCTCGCGACGCTCCTGCGTTGCGGGCAGAGTCTCGCGCGAAGGCAGCATCCAACGTCGGCGATGAGCGACACTATCTTCGCATGACGAGGTGCGCACCGCAGGAGCGGTGCGAAGAAATGCGTTCCCATGCAGAGCGTGGGAACGAGGAGGTGGGAGAGAGTTTGTGGCATCAACGCAGCCAACCGGCGCCATCGCGCGTTTGCTGGAAGAGCTGGGCAAGCTGCCCGGCATCGGGCCGAAGTCGGCGGAGCGTATCACGCACTTCCTGCTGTCGGCCGAAACGAAGGACGTGCTCAGCCTCGCGGACTCGCTACGGGACATCGTGACCAAGGTACACCCGTGTCGGCAATGCTGTAATCTGACGGAAGGCGACCTGTGCGAGATATGCACCGACGGCAAACGCGACCCGTCGGTGATCTGCGTGGTCGAACAGGCCCGCGATCTGGCCTTCCTGGAACGAGCCGGCGCCTATCGCGGACTCTATCACGTGCTGCAAGGACGTCTCGCCCCGCTTGACGGCGTCGGCCCCGAAGACCTGACCATTGACGCTTTGCTGCATCGCGTCAACCAGGGAGGCGTCAAGGAGGTGATCATGGCAACCAATCCGACGCTCGAAGGAGACGGCACCGCCCTCTATCTCTCGAACCTGCTCGCCGGCGCAGGAGTCAAGATCACCCGCCTCGCCCGTGGTTTGCCTTCGGGTTCCGTCCTCGAGTTCGCCAACACCCAAATGCTTGCCGATGCTCTCGAAGGTCGGCGAACGTTTTGAAGTTTAGCGTGGCGCTATGCCCACCCGCCTCTGCGAGGCGGGGCTAAACGATAAATCGGAGAACGCAATGCAACTCAACATCGGCACAAGTATGCGACCGGAGCTGGCGCAAGTCATCTCGCCGCGCATGATCCAGTCGATGGAGATCCTTCAACTCCCCGTGATGGCCCTGCAGGAACGCATCGAACACGAGCTGCAGGAAAATCCCGTCCTCGAACAACGCGAGCCTGGCAGCGACGAGGAGGGCTATCCGAACAACCCCGAAGTCGCTGAAGGCGTTGACATTCCTGAGCCAGAAGCTGCCCCGGAGCCGAAAGTCGAAGCGCCCGAACAGGAGCTAGTGATCGACGCCAAGAGCGCCGAAGAAGATTTCGAACGCATGGAGGCCCTCAATGAGGACTGGTCCGACTACTTCAACGAAGAATCACGCCCGTCCGCCAATCGCGTATCCGAGGAGATGGACAAAAAGCACGACGCGATGGCGAACATGGCGGATCGCCCGCAGTCGTTGCAAGATTACCTCAACGAACAGATCCCGTATCTCGATCTCGACGATCTTGAAAAGGAGCTGTTGCGCCACCTGATCTCGCACCTCGACGAACGCGGCTATCTCACGACGCCTCTCGAGGACATCCGCCAGTCGTTCGGCCACGATATCACGCTGGAACAGGTCGAGGACGCGCTCGACGAATTGCAGCAGTGCGACCCGCCCGGCGTCGGCGCTCGCGATTACAAGGAATGCCTGCTCTTGCAGGTGAAGACTGACACGCCGTGCCGGGAGATGGTGCGATCGCTGATTCTCAATCATCTCGAAGACATCCAGCACAATCGTCTGCCGGTGATCCAGAAGCGGACGGGCTACGATCTCAACACGATTAAAGAGGCGATCGAGGTATTGAAGCATCTCGACCCGAAACCCGGTGCCCGCTTCGAGTCGAACAGCGTTCAATATGTGACGCCGGACATCATCATCGAGAAGAACGATCAGGGCGACTACGACATTCGCCTGGTCGATGACTGGACGCCACAAATTTACATCAGCCGTCGGCACTTCGAGATGCTCCGCGACAAGACTCTGCCGCAGAAGGATCGCGAGTTCATTCAGCGCAAGATCCAGTCGGCCAAGTGGCTGATCGACGCAATCGAGCAACGCCGTTCGACGTTGAAGAAGGTGACGCGGGCGATCATCGATCATCAGCGCGCGTTTCTCGACAAGGGGCCGGAGTTCATCGAGCCGCTGAAGATGCAGCAGATCGCGGACCTGGTGCACGTGCACGTGACGACAGTGAGCCGAGCGGTGGACGACAAATGGGCCCAGACGCCCCGCGGCGTCTTCCCGCTCAAGCGCTTCTTCGGCGGCGGCACGCAAACCGCATCCGGCGAGGAAGTCGCCTGGGAGACGATCAAGCAAAAGCTGCTCGATATCATCGGCAACGAAGACAAAAACAACCCGCTCTCCGACGAGGATCTGGTCACGAAACTGTCGGAGTCGGGCTACCCCGTCGCGCGTCGCACGGTGACGAAGTATCGCAAGATGCTCGGCATTCAGTCATCCCGGCAGCGGAAGGTGTGGACGGAGGAGTAAGCGTTTAGCCGCAACGCCGCAGGCGTGCGCGAACAGAGTCCTGGCAGTTCTCCTGCCGCGCACGCCTGCGGCGTTGCGGCTAAGCAACCTGTCACATGGCGAAATCCGGCACATCCACCAACGACTTTCACGCCCAAGAATCCGCCATCCGCGCCGGCGGCGGCGAAGGCGCGATCAAGCGCCAGCACGAAAAAGGCAGGCTCACCGCGCGCGAACGCATTGCGCATCTGACCAGCGACTTCTTCGAACTCGGCCTGTGGGCTGCCTGGCAGATGTACGCCGACTGGGGCGGAGCGCCGTCGGCAGGCGTGGTTACTGGCATCGGCGTTGTCGGCGGCCGGCAGGTCATGATCATCGCCAATGACGCGACCGTGAAAGCGGGCGCGTTCTTTCCGATGACGGCGAAGAAGGTGTTGCGGGCTCAGCGCATCGCGATGGACAATCGGCTGCCGCTCGTCTATCTCGTCGATTCGGCCGGCGTCTTCTTGCCGTTGCAGGACGAGGTGTTTCCGGACGAGGATGATTTTGGCCGCATCTTTCGCAACAACGCGGTCATCTCCGCGATGGGCATCCCGCAGTACGCCGCCATTCTTGGCAACTGCGTCGCCGGCGGGGGCTATCTGCCGGTGTTGTGCGACAAGCTGCTGATGACCGAAGGCAGCGGCCTCTATCTCGCGGGGCCCGCGCTCGTGAAGGCCGCCATCGGCCAGGTCGTCGACCACGAGGACCTCGGCGGCGCCAAGATGCACGCACAGATCTCCGGCACCATTGACTTCCGCGAAAAGGATGACCCCGCGTGCCTCGATCGGCTCAAGCGGCTGATCGAGATGCTTCCCGCTCCAAGCCCAGGGGTGAGGTACTCCGAACCCCTGGGATCCGCGGCGCTCCCCAACGTCAGCAAAGAATATGACGTGCGTGACCTGCTGCGCGCCATCCTCGATCCGGAACCGTTCGACGAGTACAAGGCGGAATTCGGCCCAACGCTCGTCTGCGGCTACGGCCGTCTTGGCGGCGTGCCCGTCGGCATCGTTGCCAATCAGCGAAAGCGCAGCAAGACGCCCGGCGGCAAGTTGCAGTTCGGCGGTGTTATCTACGTCGATTCCGCCGATAAGGCTGCCCGCTTCATCATGGATTGCAACCAGACGCGCGTGCCGTTGATCTTCCTGCAAGACGTCAACGGCTTCATGGTCGGCCGCGATTCGGAACACGCGGGCATCATTCGCTCCGGGGCCAAGCTCGTCAACGTCATCTCCAACAGCGTGGTGCCGAAGATCACCGTAATCATCGGCGGTTCCTACGGCGCGGGCAACTATGCCCTCTGTGGCAAGGCATTCGATCCGCGTTTCATCTTCGCCTGGCCGACGGCGCGCTACGCCGTCATGGGGGGCGAACAGGCCGCGAGCACGCTGCTCGATATCACGATCAGCGCGCTGAAGCGGGCCGGGCACCAGCCGGACGCGAAAGAGTTGCAAGAGCTGCGGACCAAGGTGGAGGCGAGCTATGCCGAGCAGACCGACATCCGCTACGCGGCGGCAAGATTGTGGGTGGATGCGATCATCGAGCCCGAGCAGACGCGCCCGGCGCTGCTGATGGCGCTATCGGTGGCGCTACGGCATGACGACGGACGCGCGTTCAAGACGGGCGTTTTGCAAGTTTAGCGGCGGCTACCTCGGCTGCAATTTGTGCCATGAATACCCTGACCGCATTTCGGTCCTTAAGCTTGATACCTTTTCCTTGGGCAATTTCATCGAATCCCTTCTTAACGCATGCTCGACGGGCAAGGAGCTTCGCGTGTCTTTGATTCTGTTCTTGCGAATTGCTATCACTGGAATCGGGTTTTCGTGTCGCGACGCATCCATACAGTGGCTGAAGAGGATTGTACACAGATCCACAGGTTAAATCGCATCATGAAAAAGCTTTCGATCGGTAGCTGGGCGTTTCTCTTCAATCAGGACCAGCCGACCAATGATTTTCACGCTCTCGTGCACAAGTTGCAACACCTCGGCTACCAGGGCGTCGAGCTCGGCGGGTTCGCGCCGCATCCGAATCCGGAGAGCCATGACACCCAGGAAAAACGCCAGAAGCTGCGCAAAATGGTCGTCGATCATCGGCTCGACTTCTCGGCGCTCGCGGCCGACCTCTGGTCGCAGAAACTGTGGAGCGTCGAGGATCCGTCCACCTTCCTTGGGGCGTTCGAGAAGAACGCGATCTTCGCGGAGGATCTCGGCATCAAGACGATTCGCGTCGACACCGTCGAGCCAATCACGCGCGTCAAGGAAGTCGGCATCGAGCCGAAGCTGCTGTTCGATCGCTGCGTCAACGCATTCGACAAATGCTCCAAAATTGCCGCCCAGCATGGCGTCACGATCTGCTGGGAGTTCGAGCCGGGCTTCCCGATAAACAAGCCGAGCGAGATCATCGGCCTGATCGACGCGGTGCGCGGCCTGGGCAACGGCAACTTCGGCGCGCTGTACGACACCTGCCACGCCCACATGTGCGCGGCGGTCGGCGCCAATCAAATCGGCGAGAAGGAGACGCTGTCGGGCGGCGCTCTCGAGTTGCTGCAGAAGCTGAAGGGCAAGATCACGCACCTGCACTTCATCGATTCCGATGGCACCCTTAACGACCACAACACTAGCACCCATGCCCCGTTCGGCACCGGCGTCCTCAACTTCGATCAGCTCATTCCCGAACTGATGACCTGCGGCGTCCCCAATGACTGGTGGTGCGTCGACCTCTGCTTCTGGCCTGACGCCTGGACCGTCACTGCCGATAGCAAACGATTTCTCGACAAGCTCCGTCACAAATATGTGGCCTAGTTGATGTGCAACCCGGAGACTGCGATGGCAGCAACGACAGCCAAACGCCGGCCCAGCCCCCCGCGATTGCCCGGCAATCTTGCGGAACTTCTCGACCGGCTTGGCAATATTCCCCTCGAGCGCGTGCGCCTTGGCCCCGATTTCGGTCGTGCAACAGAAGCAGATGTGCTCAGGCTCCTTGATGCTCCGGATAAGCGTGTGTGTGAACTCATCGACGGGGTCCTGGTGGAGAAACCGATGGGCTTCAAGGAGTCGACGATTGCAGCCATCATCGTGCAGCACATCAACAACTATCTCGACGACAACGATTTAGGGCTGGCGTTCTGTCCCGATGCTCCCATTCGCGTGAAGCCCGGACGCATTCGCTTTCCCGATACCGGCTTCGTCTCCTGGAAGCGATTTCCTCATGAAGCATTCCCAGACGACAAGGTCATCGACGTGATGGCCGACCTCGCGGTCGAAGTTTTGAGCGAAGGCAACACCCCGAAAGAAATGGACCTGAAGCTCGACGAATATTTTGCCGCCGGCGTGAAGCTTGTCTGGTACGTCGATCCGGAAGCGGAATCCGTGACGGTCTATACTTCACGCAGCAGCAAGAAAGTCCTCGGAATCGATGGCGTTCTGGATGGCGGCAAAGTACTTCCCGGCTTCACATTGCCCGTGCGAAAACTATTTGCCAGGATTCATCGTCGCAAAAAGAAACGGTAATGTCATGCTCCGAAATATCACGACCACCGTCTTGCTCATTGCTCTCTTGCCAACGATCGCGCTCGCCCAGGAAAAGACGCTGGCGGCCCGATTGTTGCCTCTCATCAAGCGCCATCATGGCAAGGTTTGCGTCGCGGTCAAAAACTTGGAGACCGGCGATACGTTCTACTACGATGCAGACGATGAGATGCCGACGGCGAGCCTGATCAAGTTCATGATCATGCTAGAGGTCTACATGCAGGTTGCCGAGCAGAAGGTCAAGCTCAGCGACATGGTCACGCTGCATGAGAAGGACAAGGTCCCAGGCAGCGGCATTCTCACCTACCACTTCAGCGAAGGTGCAACGTTCTCGCTGCGCGATGCCACCCGGCTCATGATCGTGTTCTCCGACAACACCGCTACCAATCTCGTCCTCGATAAGATCGGCATCGACTCCACCAACAAGCGCATGGACGCCTGG
>DASRSQ010000493.1:0-6332 GCA_035656475.1 Gemmataceae bacterium
AAAAAGCCCTCGTGGCTTTTTTCAACCTCGCCAAGTGCGAAGCAAAGCTTCGCACGGCTCGCAAAATAACGACTTACGTCGATATTTTGCCATCGCATCCCTGCGATGTCGCAGCCCGTTGAGTTCTTCAACAGGCTGCTAAGCTCGCGCTTCCTAAGTCGGGACACGTTCCCGTCTTCGCTCGCTCGAGGAATCGCAAGGAGATGGGCGAACGAGTAAAGTCCCGAGCTGCTGGCTGGCTCCGCCGCTTCATGGGATGGGCAAGGAATCGCCAACGCAGGAAGGCAACGAGCGGAGGCACGATTCGTCGGGCTCCCGGAATCGCCGGGCGGGTAGTGCATTCCAAGGGGGAATGGTTTTTGCACCTGGAATTGTCCGGTGCGAGGCTTGCTAATCTGGAGTGATGTCCGGCCCTCGCATCGTTTTGCATCTGGTCCACGACCAAGGGAGACACGCCATGATTCACCGAATCGCTCGCCGAGCCCTTTCCGAAGAGCGTCTTGCCTCCATTGTGGTTTGTAGCGTGGTCGCGCTTTTCAACGCCGCACCGGCCGAGGGTCAAACGCCAAAGAAATCCGACGCCGTGATCGCGGCACAAACGGCCGAGCAGGTTCCCGAGGAGCGGCCCGAGCAGAAGAAGACGGCACACGATCGGTCCGATATTTTCTCCGCGAGCCCGGCGCTCCCCACGTCCAAAGCGGCCGCCGATCAGCAGGATCAGGGCCGGATGATCGGGTTCGATTTTTATCGCGAGCCCCTGGGAGCGATGAAGCCTGGCACAACGTTTGAGGATGTCTACAAGGCGGGCGTGGACGGCAAGCCGAAGGTGATGGCTGCGCAGAAGAAGCTGCTGGAGAGTCGATACAACCTCAAACCGAAGCTGGATCCTGAAGTAAAGATGTCGCGCGGCAAGCCGCTCGTTGTTGGTCCGACCGCGCTCTTGGCCGAAGGTATGACCTGGGACAAGCTCGCCGCGTTGAGTCCGGCCGACATCCGCGAGCGCGATATTTTCCCGTACAAGGCCCTGCCACATCCGGCTCAGGGCGGCGGTCTCGGCGGCCAGGTCTTTCCGCCGATGCAGATCAAGATGTTTCCGCGACTGGAGCGTTACGACGTAGAGTACGATCTGCCCGAGGCTTTTCTGCCCGAATTTCCGCCGGCGATGTACTTGCAAACCAGGCCCGAGCTGGGAGATGTCTCGCGCGGCGAGGTGGTTTCGATCAATAACTACTACCGCTTGTTCAAGGACCTCCTGACCGCGGTGCAACTCGACGGTCTGCGGCTGCTGGTCACGCCCTTTCCGCAGGAAGAATTCAATCCGACCGACGACCGCAAGTCCAAAGAGCCGAGTCTGGGTGTCACGTGTTTCGATTGCCACACGAACGGGCACACCAGTGGCCAGTTTCACATCAATCCCGACACACGGCCCGAGGAACGCCGCATGCGGCTCGACACGGTCAGCTTGCGCGGGCTGTTCAATCAGCAGATCCACGGCTCGAAACGAAGCCTGCGTTCGGTCGAGGATTTCACCGAGTTCGAGCAGCGAACCGCCTATTTCAATGGTGACCACATCCATGCCGCCAAGAAGGGGATGAACATCCTCGACCGTATTCAAGTCACGAACATGGCCCAGTTGCAAAACATGCTCGACTTCCCGCCGGCGCCCAAGCTAAACGTCACGGGCCGGCTCGATCCGACCAAGGCGACTGCCAACGAGTTAGCGGGCGAGAAGCTGTTTTTCGGCAAGGCGCAGTGCTCGGTTTGTCATCCGGCGCCGTTCTATCTCGACAACCAGATGCACGATCTACACGTCGAGCGATTCCTGAAGGGCGAAGCCGGGGATGGGCCCATCAAGTCGTTCACCTTGCGCGGGATCAAGGACAGCCCTCCCTATCTGCACGACGGACGGTTGCTGACGCTGGAAGACACCGTCGAATTTTTCAATCTGGTGTTGGACACCAAGCTGACCCAGCAAGAAAAACAAGACCTCGTGGCTTTTATGCGCCAGCTGTAATCAGGGCGCGGACGCGGCGGCGTGACCGCGGAAACGCAGCGTTGCCAAAACCCCCAAGCCGATGAATGCCACGAGCGCTACCAGCTGTGCAATGGCAAACGGTGGCTCGCTCTGCGTGGGCGCGAGATCGTGCAGCGCCGGAACCTTCATGAACGATTGCACGATGAGCACGAAGAAGTTGAGATATTGAGCCACGACGGCCGTCACCGTGTACACAGGCCGCCATTTTCCCGCCATGCCGAATCGATAACGGGCGACAATCGCCACAGCCAGCACGACGGTCGAGATCACGCCGATCACGATGCCGGGCGTGACCCCGTGAAAGGGGAACAGAAAGCCGGTCAAACTGGTCGCCAGCGTCGTCGCAAGAAACGCGGTGGTCCAACCGTCGAGCGATTTGCTGTTGATAAGCCCCCAAATGACCATGAATCCGGTCGCGATTCCCACCAGGCTCAAGCCGACATGTACGTAGAGCAACATGATTCGGTCTCCTGCAATGAGGCGAAGCACCAACGCAGGGCGGGCGAATAGGGTTATTATATCACACTAGCGCTGCCGCGGCGGTCGCAGCTTGCGAAGTCTCGTCTCTTGCTTCAAGCGCCGGTTGTTGTCGGTGCTCTTCTCCGGCGTACGACCGTTGGCCAGATCCCACGTCGCCCAGATCGCGCTATCCAGCGATTCCACCAGCCCCACCACGTCGTCCGATTGAGCCGGGTCGAGCAGCAACACCCAAGTGCGGCCGGCATCCAACTCGTCGTTTGTTCCAAAAGCCAGTCGCTCGGTCTTCCAGGCGGGAATGTCGACGATTTGTGTCAGCAATTGCACGACATCCTTCGACTTCTCGTCGGTCGCATAGCCGTCGGTGCCGAAGGCCACGATGATGCCCTGATGCCAGACCAGCGCCCCGCGCTGTAGGTCGACGATATGCCGCGCGATGTAGTTGGCGACTCGTATCGCCTCGGCGCCCCAGTTGATCCCATCCATGTCTCCTCTCCGCACCGGTCCCCCATTGTTCTGGGCTAATCGTACAGGATCAGCAATCGCGCGGCGACGTCAGAGAAGCGTTGGTCGCCAGCGAGGGACGACCGTACGGGGCGTGCAGGCGCGCGGAAATCGTACGGAATTAGCGCATTTCCAGCCAGCTTTGCACGCCGCGCAGCGGAGCGAGCGAGGTGCGGGTCGCGCCGGCCAGGCACGACGAGCGGACCCAATTCTTGACTTGCCACCATTGGCGTCGGACGCCCGACACCAGCGCGCTCGTATCAATGGCGCCCTCGTAAACCTGCGCGGCGTCGGTCATGAAGCGACGCTTATACTCCTCGGGACCGGTTCCCAAGTCGATGCGTCGAATGCCGATCGATTCCGCCGCCCGAAAAAGCTCGAGCAGCAACTGAGAACCTGGTGAATACGCGGAGAGCGTGCGATCGAAAGCCGTGAACCAGCCGTGCATGTTACTGCCCGAGCGCAGTCCAAACGAAATGGCAACGAGCCGGTTGCCGGCATAGAGCGCCGACAAAAGCGACGAAAACGATCGCTCCTGGTACTGAAGCAACGAGGAGAGCAAGTTGCGCACCCATTGTGCGGAGAAAATATCGTACTGGCGCGTACGCTTGTACTGCGCGCTCTTCCACTCCATGAGAGATTTCAGCACGGCGTCGCTGGCGACATGGGGCTCGAAGCGCACGTCGCCGATTTCGCGTGCCATCTTTCGCTGCAAACGCCCAAATTCCGAAAGGCGCTTGCGGTCCATGCGCATTTTGCGGCAATATCCTTCGTAACCCTGGGACAGATCAGCATAAGGTGAGTCCCACGAGCGCCACACATACGGCAACACGCTTTTTGGCGGCGACAGCAGCCTGTCGAATTGCCAGTTCCGCAAGCCGCAGGCCCGCACCAGCCCCAGCGTGTCGACTTCATAGTTCGCCCGCGCGATGATGGCCTGAACATTCGCCAGCGATCCGGCGGCGGGGCGACCACCTCCCCAGGGCATGCGCCGGTAAGGTAACAAGGCCGCGACTTCTCCGGCTTCCTCGACCATCGCGACTTTGATGTCCGGGCGCACGGCGCCCAGGGCCTGCGTGAACTCAGGACGCAGGTGAGGAGTCTCGAGCAGATCGCATTCTTCAAGAGTTTGTAACCACGTCTGAACGTGATCCGCATTCAGTTCGTGCGCAGGCAACGAACGAATTCTTGACGACATCTCGGAATCACCCCCGCCAGGCGATAGCGATATGCCCCGCGCGGCCCGCTTGTTGCTCCGCTTGAAGCGCGTCACCCGGCTTGGCGTGCCAGAACGCAGTTGCAAGCAGACAATCGAGCCCGGGGGGCAGTTCTAATCAGCGACTAGGCTAATACGATAGGAAGGGCGAAATGGATGTTCGCTCGGCCAGGCGGACGGAAATTTCGGAGCTGTAATCTCGGCGGCACGCGGAAACGTAGACGATTGAGCTATGCCCTACCCCCAAAGAGTGCTGGCCCTGGGAGATGGGGTGCGACCGCCCGCCAGTACCCATCGGGTTCCAGAAGGACCGGGCTATCCGGAGGCCGGGAATGTTCAGGCCGTTTTCAAGGTCATTCACCCGAGTGTGCCAGCCGCCCGAAGGCCTGCGCGGCGTCTCTTCGTTGACCCCTCGCTTCATCCCGTCGTGATACTTGCTGCCCCGTTGGACCGGGTATGGCGCAACGTCTGTCCGTACGCGTCGGACTGAGGCAACCAGCGCCCGTCATTCGGCAAGTCCGACACCAGTTCGAAGAGTACAGTGGGCGGTGCGGCGACCTTCGTCTTGTAAAACTTGTGCCACTGCGATCGTGCCATCCAAACTACCATAGCGATTCAGCCTGCCTTTGGCTCGCGTGGGTGAGTTATATGTTCAGTCTCGACGACGACGGGCAACCGTAAATTCAGAGTCCTGCGTCGCCCTCCAATCGCCGACCTGCAGCGCGCCATTCGCCGATGAAGCCGGTCGACTCAAAGCCGACTGGCCTTGCCGCACAGGGACCGAGGTAGTGATCACGGCCGGCCATCGTTAGGACGGCTTGGTCCGAGGCTTGATGCTTTCGGTGCTTCGGCGTGATGCGCCACACTTTGGGTGGCATGTCAGCGACCTCTTGTGAACGGGCAAAACGGCATGTACCGTTTTATTCCCCTCGGAATGGCCGCTCTACCGAACGTCGGCAGGTAACAGAAATGCTTGTTTCGGCGGGGGTTTTTAACAGTGGGCGATGAGGGACTCGAACCCCCGACATCCACGGTGTAAAGTCCGCTCAGTCCACGCCGAAAAACTGCCATATTCCTCGGAGAATGACAGGATTCTAGCGTCAGTTTCCGGCTTCGCAATGCTTCTCGCATCAACGCAACATTTCGCGGGGTTTTGCAGTTTCCGCGAGAATAAAACGGTAGGATACCGGATTATTTTTGGCGTCGTGTTGGACAACTGCCGGGAGTTCGAGACATGGCCAGTCGCTTCCGATTCACTGTCTTATCGGTCGCTGCCGGGTGGTTTAGTGCCACGGGTGCGTTCGCTCAAAGTTACACGACGTTGTACTCCCCAAGCCAACAGGACGTCGGCTTCTCGACCAAGCTGACCGGAGTCTCCGGCGATACGATCGTTGGCACCTACATCGACAATGTGACCCAGGGCGCAGCCTTCGATCGCGGGATGCGGTACGACGGCTCATCGTTTACTTCGATCGATTACCCTTCGCCGGACGCTGATGCAACTGAGGTGACTGGAATCTCGGGAAGCACTGTGATCGGGACATACCACCAAGGCTCAAACACTTTTGGATTCTCTTTCGACGGCTCGTCATTTGTCCCTATAGACGTGCCATACTCCAACGGCGCGGGAGTGAACAGCACAGAGCCTGCAGGCATTTCAGGTAACACCATTGTTGGGACATTTCAGGACAGCAGTAACTCCGGACGGAACGCGGGCTTCGTGTATGACGGTTCGTCATTTACGACCCTGAACGTCCCAGACGGGCACGGAGGAATCTTCCCGACGGAGGCGACCGGTTTATCTGGAGGATTGATCGTAGGGACGTACCAAGATTCCAGCGCAGGCGGCGGCAACCATGGGTTTATCTACGATGGCGCCGGGTTCACGACGTTCGATTTTCAATACCCACCAGGGCACTTCACGCCAACCGCACCGACAGAAATCACTGGAATCTCCGAGAACAACATTATTGGGACATACCAGGATGACACAGGACAGACCCAAGGCTTCCTGTATCACGATGGCGTGTTTTCGACGTTAGGAATCCTTCGACCGAATGACTCGGGCACGTGGCCGGCGATACCCCTGGGAATTGCGGG
>DASRSQ010000494.1:0-13824 GCA_035656475.1 Gemmataceae bacterium
CGAATCTAACTGAGTTTTTTTATAGATGAGGAACTAAATAGCAAAGTCCGCGTCTAACTGAAATTCTAGCTAATACTACGTCTTTCAGCGGGAGCCCACATGACGCATCTTCGTGTTCTGTTCAGTTTTTTGGCAGTCATCGTAGCAAGTGTGCACGCGCGAGAGGCAAGAGCTGGCCTTATCAATGCCACCAATTATTCGCTCACCCAAATTACCGGCTCGTATGCATGGGGACAAACGGATTGGAATGACGTGGCGGGACAAGGATTTGTGAATAATGGGACTGACCTTGCCAAAGTGCAAACGCTAATGTCGGATGGCTACGCCAATTCGCCTCCCGGTGGGACAGTCAATGGGGTTTATAATTGGCTGCCAGGCGGGTTTCATGCACTCGAGTTTCAGTTTAACGGAGGGCAGCAATACACCCTGGACCAGCTCACTTTTATCAGTTCTCGAAGTTACGGTCCAGGCACTCCAATTTCCGTCGACTACTCTCTAGGTGGGGGTCCGTGGATCACTGCCGTTGCGACAACCAGTGGAGCACTTGGCATTTCGACGGGGTCGGCTAATACCTATGTCCTCAATCTAGGCGGGGTCGTCGCAGATGCTTTCCGGTTCACTACAAACGGCGGCGATCAAGTCTCTTTACATGAAATATCTATCTTTGGGTCGCCTGCTGCTGTGCCTGAACCCGCCAGCCTAGCCATTTTTGGCTTTCTGACTGTCAGCGTCATCGGCTATGTCGGTTTGCGCGGCCCAAAAAAGCGGATTTGCCCAATTGCCTGACGTCCGCTTGACCCCATCCAAAAGGAATTGGTGGTGTCTATCTCTTCTCGATCTAGAATTCCGCGCTCTTCGGCGTTCTGGGGAAGGGGATGACATCGCGAATGTTGCCCATGCCGGTGAGGAATAGGAGCACGCGTTCCAACCCCAGGCCGAACCCGGAGTGCGGCACGGTGCCATACTTGCGCAGGTCGAGATACCACCAGTAATGGGCCGGGTCGAGCCCCGTCTCCTTCATGCGGCCTTCGAGGATATCGAGCCGTTCCTCGCGCTGGCTGCCGCCGATGATTTCGCCGACGCCTGGCACCAGCACGTCCATTGCCCGCACCGTCTGATTGTCGTCGTTGACACGCATGTAGAACGGCTTCAGCGTACGCGGATAATCGTGCAGGATGACGGTGTTTTTGAAGTGCTCCTCCGTCAGAAAGCGTTCGTGCTCCGATTGCAAATCGATGCCCCACTTCACGGGGTACTCGAACGCCTTGTTTGACTTGAGCAGAATGTCGATCGCCTCGGTGTAGGAGACGCGCAAGAACGACGTCTTCAGCACGGATTCGGCTCGCTTCAGGCACTCCTTGTCGATGCGCTCTTCGAAGAACTTCATGTCCTCGCTGCACTTTTCGAGCGCATCCTTGATGATTCGCTTGATGAATGCCTCGGCCAAAGTCATGTTGTCGAACAGATCGTAAAAGGCCATCTCCGGCTCGACCATCCAGAACTCGGCGAGATGGCGCGAAGTGTTGGAATTCTCGGCCCGGAAGGTCGGACCGAACGTGTAGACCTTGCCCAGGCCGCAGGCGAAGATTTCGCCCTGGAGCTGGCCGCTGACGGTGAGGTACGTCGGCTTGCCGAAGAAGTCCTGCGTGTAATCGATCGCCCCGTCGAGATACGGCGGCTTGGCGGGGTTGATGGTGGTGACACGAAAGAGTTCGCCGGCCCCTTCGCAATCGCTGGAGGTGATGATCGGGGCGTGAAGGTAAAGAAAGCCCTGTTCCTGGAAAAACTGGTGGATCGAGTTCGACACGCAATTGCGCACGCGGGCCATGGCGCCGAAGGTGTTGGTGCGTGGCCGCAGGTGGGACACGGTGCGGAGAAACTCGAAGGTGGCGCCTTTCTTCTGGATAGGATAGGCATCCGGATCGCACCAGCCGTGGACGGTGAGCTTGGTCGCCTTCACCTCGGTGGCCTGCCCCTTGGCGGGGGACTTGAGGACTTCGCCTTCGATGGAGACGCAGCAGCCGACGTGGAGTTTCTTGATTTCGGTTTCGTAGTTTTCGAGCTTGGCGTCGGCGACGATCTGGACATTGCCGAAGCAGGAGCCGTCGTTGAGTTCGATGAAGCTGAATCCGCCTTTGGAGTCGCGTCGGGTGCGGACCCATCCTTGCAACAGGACGTTTTTGCCGATGCAATCCTCCGAGCGAGCCTGAGCGACGGTTGTCCTGTCCATGCGATTCTCCTAACGTAACTTGGCACAACGCTAATGGATTTATATTCGGACGGTGTTTAGCCGCAACGCCGAAGGCGTGCGCGAACGTGTGCTCGTGCGAATGTGTCTGCGCATGACAACATGCCCGCGCACCTTTGGCGTTGCGGCTAAATTTTGGGAAAAACTCATGGCATCCTGGCAACGGACC
Source organism: Gemmataceae bacterium (assembly GCA_035656475.1). GTDB lineage: Bacteria > Planctomycetota > Planctomycetia > Gemmatales > Gemmataceae > SIAQ01. Next base: position 2,418 of record DASRSQ010000494.1, read on the forward strand.
CACTCCTGCGGCGAATTACGCGAATCTCACATCGGCCAGTCCGTCACCCTCAATGGCTGGGTCAATACCTTCCGCGCCTATCCGGATCAAGTCTTCATCGACTTGCGCGACCGCTACGGCGTCACTCAGGTTGTCATCGAGTCCGACAAGCCCGAATTCTTCAAGCTCGCCTCCGAGGCTCGCAGCGAATGGGTCATATCGATCAGTGGCACCGTGCGCGAACGGATTATTGACGGCAAGCAGAAGCACAATAGCAAGCTCGCGACTGGCGCCATCGAAGTGCTCGTCACCGAACTGCGCGTTCTGAACCGCTGCCCGACGCCGCCGTTCGAAGTGTTCTCCGTGCCGCAAGAGGGCAAGACGTTTGGCGAGCCGGAGCTGGCGAACGAAGATCTGCGTCTCGAGTATCGCTATCTCGATCTGCGCCGGCCGACGCTCCAGCGCACGCTCGCCATGCGGCATCGTTTGAACAAGGTGATCCGCGACAATCTCGACTCGCAGGGCTTCTTCGAGATCGAGACGCCGCTCCTGGGCAGAAGCACGCCGGAAGGGGCACGCGACTATCTGGTCCCGAGCCGGGTGTCGCTCGGCAGCTGGTACGCGCTGCCGCAGTCGCCGCAGCTTTACAAGCAGATCCTGATGGTGGCGGGTTACGACAAGTACTTCCAGATCGCGCGCTGTCTGCGCGACGAGGACCTGCGCGCCGACCGGCAGCCTGAGTTCACGCAGCTCGACCTCGAGATGTCGTTTGTCGAGATGGACGACATTTTTCGTGTGATCGAGAACCTGACGGCGGACATCTTCAAACGCTGCATTGGCGTCGAGGTCAAGACGCCATTCCCGCGCCTGCCCTATGCAGACGTGATGCTGAAGTACGGCAGCGACAAGCCGGACCTGCGTTACGGCCTGGAGATTGTCGACGTCGGCGACATCGCGGCCCAGACCGAGTTCCAGGCGTTTCGCGGCACGCTCGACGCGGGCGGCAAGGTGCGTGCCATCAACGCAACCGCGGCAGCCGAGAAGTTCTCGCGCAAGCAGATCGATGAACTCGCGGAGGTCGTCAAGCGAGCGGGCGGCAAGGGCTGCGCGTGGGCAAAGGTCGAAGCCGAGAAGTTCGCGGGCGGCATCGAGAAGTTCCTGACGCCGGCGATTCAGCAGCAACTGCGCGAACGGCTCGGCGCCAAGGCGGGCGACCTGCTTCTCTTCGTTGCCGACAAGGAAGACATCGTTTGCACTGGCCTCGGCGCGTTACGCACGCATCTCGCCAGTGTGCTCAAGCTCTATGATCCCGGCGCGGCCGACTACAAGATTGCGTGGGTCTGCGATTTCCCGTCGTTCATCTGGGACGATGAGGAAAAGCGCTGGGCGGCCAACCATCATCCGTTCACTGCACCGCTCGACGAACATCTCGACAAACTCGAATCCGACCCGGCAAGCGTGAAGGCCAAGGCGTACGACCTGGTCATCAACGGTTACGAGTGCGGTGGCGGCAGCATCCGCATCCACAACCCCGAGGTGCAAGCCCGCCTGTTCAAGGCGCTCGGCATGTCCGAAGAGCAAGCTAAGGCGCGCTTCGGTTTCCTGCTCGACGCGCTAAAGTTCGGCGCACCGCCGCACGGCGGCATCGCCCTGGGACTCGATCGCTTCGCTATGATGCTCGCCCGCACCACCAACATTCGCGATGTCATTGCGTTCCCCAAGAACCAGAAGGCGCGCGATCTCATGACCGGCGCGCCGTCCCCGGTGGATCCGAAGCAAGTGAAGGAACTGGGGCTATAATGGAGATAAAGGTGAGGTGTCTATGCCGTCTCCATTTCCGGGCATGAATCCATACCTCGAACGTGAAGGCATTTGGAAGGACTTTCACGATTCGTTTCTGATGACGATTCGTAATCGCCTTGTTCCGCAGGTGATGCCAAACTATATCGTCAAGCTCGGCGAGTACCTGTTCATTCACGAACCGTCCGCAGAACCACGATTGTTAGTCGGGCACGGCGACGTGAGTTTGTCTCGGACCAACGGCATACAGCCGGAACCGGTGGAAACCGTCGGGTTGCTCACCCCCACCAAGATCCGTATCCCCTTTGTCGATCTCGAAGAGCATGTCTTTCTTGAAATTCGCGATCGTGAGAATCTGGATCTTGTGACGGTAATCGAGATGCTCAGTCCATCCAACAAGAAGCCTGGAGCGGATCGCGATCAGTATCTTGCCAAGCGTGCCCTCTTGCTTCGAAGCGAGGCGCATTTCGTCGAACTGGACTTGCTGCGAGGGTGGGCGAGAATGCCCGCCGAACCCGAGCAAGATTGCGACTACTGCGTGATGGTAAGTCGGGTCGAGAGCCGTCCCGAAGCGAGTTTCTGGTCCATAGGACTAAGGTCTTCCTTGCCAACCATTCCAATCCCATTGCGCGGAGAGAATGCGGCGGTTCGTTTGGATTTGCAAGCGATACTGAATGAGACCTATGATCAGGCTGGTTATCAATATCATTTGTATCGTGGAAGTCCGAATCCACGGTTGCGACCCGACGACGCCGCCTGGGCCGCGACAATTCTTGCCGCGAACAAATAATAAAGGATCCCGTGGCCACGCAAAAAACCTGGGGCGGACGCTTCACCGGCGACACCGATGACCGCGTCGAACGCTTCACCGAATCGATCAGCTTCGACCAACGCCTCTACCGCGAAGACATCACCGCCAGCCAGGCACATGCGCGCATGCTCGCCCACGTCGGCCTGCTGACGCGCGATGAGGCCGACTTGATCGTCGCCGCCCTGACCGAAATCCAGGGCGAGATCGAACGCGGCGAATTCGAGTACTCGATGAAGCTCGAGGACATCCATACGCACATCGAGCAGGCACTCATCAAACGGCTCGGCGATGTCGGTCGCAAGCTGCACACCGGGCGCAGCCGCAATGACCAGGTCATCACCGACGTCAAGCTCTGGACGCGCTCGGCGATCGATGTCATCGATCTGCGGCTGCTCGAAATGCAGCGAGCACTTCTCGCCAATGCCGAGCGGCATCACGATCTGGTGATCCCGGGTTACACGCACTTTCAGCGAGCGCAGCCGGTGCTCGCATCGCACTATTTTCTCGCCTATGTCGAGAAGTATCAGCGTGATCGCGAGCGGCTCGCCGATTGCCGCAAGCGTGTCAACGTGCTGTCGCTCGGCGCCGCGGCGCTGGCGGGCACGTCGTTGCCGATCGATCGCGAATTCGTGCGGCAGCAGCTCGGCTTCGACGCGGTCGCGGCGAACAGTCTCGACGTGTCCAGTGATCGCGATTTCGTGCTCGAGTTTGTGTTCGATTTGTCGCTGATCGCGCTGCACCTCGCCGGGTGGGCCGAGGAGTGGATTTTGTGGTCGACGACCGAGTTCAACTTCCTCGACCTGCCCGACGCGTTCTGCACCGGCTCAAGCATCATGCCGCACAAGAAGAATCCGGATGTGCTCGAACTAATTCGCGGCAAATCGGCACGCGTCGCGGCGGCGCTCCAGCAGCTCGTGTTGCTCATCAAGGGATTGCCGCTCGCGTACAACCGCGATCTGCAGGAGGACAAGGAAGCCGTGTTCGACGCCTTCGACACGGTGTCGGCATCGCTGGAACTCGCGGCGGCACTGGTGCGCGGCACGGGCTTTCGCCGGGAGGTGATCGCGAGCCGAATCGAGGACGGCTATTTGGATGCGACCACCATGATGGAATTCTTCGTCAAGCAAGGCATCCCGCTGCGCTCGGCCCACGAAGCGGTCGGCAAGCTGGTGCGGCAATGCGAGGAACGCAAATGCCGGCTCGCCGACCTGCCCGCCACCGCCTTTGAGGCCATCCAGCCCAGCCTGGCGCAAGCAGTCACGCAGGTGCTTGGCGTCAAAAATGCGCTGGCCGCGTTTCAGAGCTATGGTTCGACGGCGCCGGCGCAGGTTGCTCGGCAAGTGGAGGCATGGAGAAGCAGGCTGAAATGATCCGCGTTTCCACGACGATCGGAAACGTGAAAGAATCAACCAATCTTACCGGTACCTTTACCAGCGGGTAAATTCGCTCGATCGTGTCTGACCGGAGATTGCGATGGCGATCACATTGTCCTGCCCGAAGTGCGTGTCGATTCTTGAAGTCCCCGACGGCTTCGCGAACAAGGTCGCGCGTTGTCCGACGTGCAAGCACGAATTCGTGGTCGCTCCCGCGCCGGCACCGGCTTCGGACGCGATTCAGGTCGATCCGCCGAGGCCGCCGCGCCGCGTCGATGAGCGCAGGCCGCAGGTGCGATCAGGGTCATCCCGGCCGATGTGGCTGGCACTGGGGATTCCGCTGGCGACCGTCGGCTTGCTGGCTGCGTGTTGCGTGGTCGGTTTCATGTTCGGCCTCGTGAAGGTCCGGCAAGGCCATGAGATTGAGGTACATCACGACGCAGTGGAAGGCATCGCCAGGAAACGCGCCGAAGAGATCGCAGCAAAGAAACGGCCGCTCGAAAAAATGATGATACCCCCGCCCAACGGAATCGATCTCGAGGCAGTGAGGGAAGAGGCGATCGAGCCGAAGGAAGAAATCGTGGAGCTGAAGGTCGATGCGCCGGCGCCGATGGCGGGATTCGGACGCGACGACTTGCGTGTGCCGGACAACGAGTTCCGCTGGTCGAACCGCGAGGTCGCGCCGAAGGTGCCGCTGCAACAACGAATGACGCGTCCCAATCAGCAGACCGGCGTTCTCGGTCCCAAGAGCGAGTTATGGGGCAAGCTACGCGAGCAGGTCAAGGCAAAGAAACTACTGAAGACAAGCATTCAAAATGGCAACTGGGGCACCACACCTTTTGCGGACACGCCTGATGAAGGCTCTTTGCTCGTTGGTTTCTATGCCAACAGCGGCATGTGGATGGGCTACGTCCAGCCGATTTTCCTCACCGCCGACCACGAGAAACCAGGCAAGGCGTACGGCATGCCGCGGGACGAGGTGTCGGTCCTGCGGGCCAAGCCCGGTTACGCAGTCGGCCGAATGTACGTTCGCGCCGGGGACCTGTTCGATGGCTTCGGCGTCACTTACATGAAAGTGACGGCGAATGGGCTCGACTCAGAGGACGCATATGATTCCGAGTTCATTGGCGGCATGGGGGGCAGCGGCCTCGATGTCGGCGGCGACGGCGCGTTCATGGTCGGCGTCCACGGCCGCCTGATCTCGATGGCTGGCATCGTCCCGGTTGGCAACGTCGCCACGCTTGGCGGGGTCTGCGTCAAGCTGCGCTGATCTCGCCGTTACCGGCAGGCTTGGCAAAACCGGCGGGCTGGCGGTCGTGGGCCCATATCATCCTCAAGAGCCATTCTGTCCCAGTAGCTCTCGCTTGGGCGTCGCATCGCAAAAACGCTTGACCTTCGCCATCGCATCCGGTATCTCCATTTCGCTCTGCGGTAGGCACCGGCGGCATTCGAGGTCGAACCGTGCGGCAAAAGTCGGAAGCGATGGTCTGGGTCACATTGCTGGCGCTCGTGCCGGGTTGCGCGCTCTTCGATCGAGGTTACGGCAGTGCACCCAAGGTCGACGACGAAATCATCGTGATCGACGAGAGTCCCGTCCGGGCTCCGAAGAACACCATCGAGCAAGTCGTGGAGACGCCGCGGAATTTCGAGTATCAGCCGACAGTGCAGTTGCTGCCGGGGCCGCCTCGAAGCGTTGAGCCATTGCCGACGCTGGAAGAGGGGAAGAAGCCGGGCATCGTGGGCACGCTCACCGCGGAGCAAATCTCGCGAACCGCACCAACAGTGGACAACATGATCGACGCGATGGGCGTCAAGAAGACGTCCGCGCAAGGGCCGGCTCCGGCTCCAGCGGTCGGCCGCAACAGCGATCTGGCGCCGCTGGTCCTGGCGCTGCAGCTCATGATCGACAATCGGCATCCCGAAGCGATCCAGGCCCTGCGGGCATACGATGATGAGACGCAGGAGTTCTTCCTCAGGCTGCTCCCGCCGTTGACGGTGTTCGCCAAGACGCCAATCAGCAAACTGTCGCCGCAGGAGATTCAACTAGTCCAGGAATTGTTGTACAGCCTACGCGATCAATTGCGGACGCGCTGTGCCCTCGACGTCAATCGCATGACCTATTGCAAATCGATCGAAGGCTTCGGCAACTACGTGCCCTTGCCCGACAATTACGCCTTCCTCAAGGCCAGCGGCAATAGCCCAGGCGAGAAGGTGCAGCTCTATGTGGAACTGAGGAATTTCGCAAGCATCAAGGGTACGGACGGCATCTACCTGACCAAGCTTTCGTGCAAGCTGCAGCTGAAGGACGCAAACAACAAGGAGGTATGGAAGTGGGCGTTCGATCCGAAGGAGACCACGCATCGCCGTAGCGCGTGCCTGAACGATTATCACGGCAGCTTCAGCTTTTACGTTCCGTCGATTCCAGCGGGAACCTACAAGTTGGACTTGACCGTCGTGGACGAAACGCTGCCGGATGTCCGGCGCGTCGCCCACAAGTCTCTGGATTTTCGGGTGACACCGGTCGCCAACCAGGCGACGCTGCGATGAACATCATTTCTCAAGTTGATGCGCCAATAATCCGGCACACCTTGTCAGGCAGCCTCATACGTTGCGGCAAGCGGCACCGTACATACGATTCTGCATCAAGAAAGAGCGGCATGTCGGGCAACTCGCCTCCCACCAGCGTGTTGATGAACGCTCGTTTGAGCGGTGAGCCGTGATGCAAACGGCCCACTACCGCAGACGCGTTGGTTGACCTTGCCGACTCTGGTAGAATGAAGCCCATGTCCAAATCAGGCAAACTCGTCGGCATCGACCTTGGGACCACCTTCTCCGCAATCGCCACCCTTGATGAGCGCGGCAACGCGATCACGCTGCCCAACCTCGATGGCGAAATGCTCACGCCCAGCGCCGTTCTGCTCGAGGAGAACTGCGCGGTCGTAGGCCAGGCCGCACGCGATGTCGCTCTCGAACTGCCCGAACGCGTTGCCCTGCTCATCAAAAGGTCGATGGGACATGCCAAGTACGCTCACCAAGTGGCGGGCCGCGACTTTCGGCCCGAGACGCTGTCGGCGATCATCCTCAAGAAGCTCGTGCAAGACGCGGAACGTCGCATCGGCCCCATCGGCAAAGCGGTCATCACCGTGCCAGCGTATTTCGACGACACACGCCGCAAGGCGACCAAGGACGCGGGCCGCATCGCCGGGATCGATGTGCTCGATATTCTCGACGAGCCAACCGCGGCCGCCCTTGCCTATTCGTTTCAGCAATCGCAGCACGCCGGTCAGCTCAAGCCGGGCGATCCGCTGCCGATCCAGGAACAGACGGTGCTCGTCTACGATCTCGGCGGCGGCACATTTGACGTCACGCTTGTGCGACTCGGCCGGCATCGCTTCGAATCACTCGCCATCGAGGGGGACGTGCGTCTCGGCGGCAAGGACTGGGACGATCGCATCGTCGAGCATGTCGCGAACAAGTTCAAGGCCCAGTTCGGCGTCGATCCGCGCACCGATCCGGTCACGCTCGCCGGCCTCAATTCGGCGGCCGAGCGTGCCAAGCGCACACTGAGCAAGTTGCAGCATGCGAGCATCACCTGCTCGCATGCCGGTCAGGTGTTGACGGTGCCATTCACACGCGCCGAGTTCGAGACGCTGACGCGTGACCTGCTGATGCGTACGCGGCTGACCGCGCAGCAGGTGCTCACGCAAGCGAAGCGGACGTGGGACCAGGTCGATCGCGTGCTGCTCGTCGGTGGTTCGACGCACATGCCGATGACGGGACGGATGATGGCGGAACTGAGCGGCAAAACGCCCGACAACTCGCTCGCAGTCAGCGAGGTCGTGGCGCGTGGGGCGGCGCTACATGCCGGCATCGTCGCTGCCCGGCTCGGCGAGGAAACTGCCGAGGGGGATGTGCTGGACTACCTCGGCGATGTTGTCGAAATCAACGTCAACTCGCACAGCCTCGGCATCGAGATCCGCAAGGACAAGGAGCATCTCAACGACATTCTCATCCCGAAGAACACGCAGCTACCGACCGAAGCGACGCGCGTCTATCGCACGGTGGTCGACAATCAGCCGCGGGTGCGCGTGAAGGTGCTGCAGGGGGAAGCGTCGCAAGCGGACGCGTGCATCTCGATCGGCGAATGTTGGATTGACGGTCTGCCGGCAAAGCTGCCGAAGAACTCGCCGGTGCAAGTGCGTTGTGGCGTGGCGGCGAACGGGCTCATCGAGGTCACCGCCATCGATCAGACGAGCGGCAAATCGGCGCACGCGCAGATCCATCGCTCCAGCGGCCTCACGGACGAGGAGATCGCCCGCGAGGCCGCCTGGGTTGCCAGTCTGCAGATTTCCTGAACTATTCCGATTTCAAATCGACGAAATCCACCGTCGCCGATCCCGTGATGTTCGCGGTCAGCACGGTGTTCGAGTTGTACTTGGCGGGAACGTACGAGCGCATCTCTTCGTTTTTGCCGTACATGTTGGTCTCGCCTTCCGGGAGCGGCGTCATCTTGCTTGCGGTGATCTGCACCTTGGCCTTACCGGCGGTTACTCGGGCGTGGTAGCTACCGTTGGTAATCGTGGCGCCGCCGCTGGCGCCACGATCACCGTCGGGGGAGAAAGAAATATATCCATCCGGAATGGGCGTACCGTCCAGTTTCACCTGGCCTTTGATTTCGTAAGTTGCCGGACCGCAACCGAGGGGAATCAGAAGGAGGACGCCCAGACCAATTGCTTTCAACGTGTTCATGGATTGCACCAAAAAAAAATGCCCGTCCGTGATTTGCACGGACGGGGCTGGATTGAGAATGTGTTACAGACCACTCATGTCAACCGATTCGTTGCCCGCGCGCGTGCCCATGGCGGACCAATTGAGTTGAGCAATGTTGTTGGCCACCCAGTGAACGGTGCCATCGGCGAACGCCGCGTTGACGCCGGCCCTGCCGTTGTGATAGCTGCGCACCGAGTTGATGGAACCCGCGCCGCCGCCGACTGCCGAGCATGGCATCCACGCCGGCGGGTTCGTTCCACAGCTGAATTGAACGTCGGCATTGGGAGTGTTAGGTTGATAGAGCGTGCTGAACAGCGTTTCACCCTGGTACGTGTTCCACATGCGCCCGCGGCGATCGTCTCCCGCTCCCAACATCATCGTCTCGCTTACGAGAACGGTATTGCTGGTGCCATCGGTGATCCCCACCAGCGTGACCTGCGCTCCCACAAGGATCGGGCCGGTGTTGCTCATTTGTCCCGACTGTGGCAAGGCGGCGCTGCCGTCCCAGTTCACGGTGTTGCCATTGCAGGCCAAGTAGTTGGTCCGAAAGCCTTCGCTTGTCAGCGCGCCGGCAGCGCCGTCCGCAGGGCACATGTATACGGCATACACGTTCTGGTTGAAGGTAGCGGCGGCATTGTACGTCGGCGTCCCGGGATTCGCGATGCACCATGCCGACGCGGTCTGATACGCCGGGCCCTGGTCCAGGTAAGGGAATAGCGTCACGCACCATGAAAAGCATGAGGTGGCCGAGACGGCGGGCGGCACCGAGAACCCGCCGTTCTGTGCGTACTTGCCGAACTGGCCGTACGGCAACTTCTTCGTTGCGTCATGAAAACCATGGAACGCCAGGGCGATCTGTTTCAGATTGTTCGTGCATTGCGTGCGCGCGGCAGCGTCGCGCACCTTCTGAACTGCAGGCACCAGGAGCGCGATCAAAATCGCGATGATGGCGATCACGACCAGCAACTCAATCAGAGTAAACGCCGGCCTTCGACCTTTCGCAACATGTGACATGGGAATCCTCCACGAGAGATGGAAATAATCTCGATGTATTTAACCCAGCCCCTCGGGAGGCGACAACACAGATTGCATGAAATATAGCTCATTAGCAATAAACTCATTACAGTATGATGATAGGTGCGCGCATCGATTACGCCCATTCAGCATCTTCCGTGATTTCGTCAGACTCACTACAACCTGAAAAACCCTCATGTTGGGCAGCCGGATGGACGATACATTCGGCAGAACCAATTCGTCCGCGCCCTCCATCGCACGTGCGTTCGGCGGACGACCGGCCCAAAGAGAGGCGTTCCATGCGTTCGTCAATTTTTTATGGCTGTGTCGGATTTATCAGCATTGCCGTCGCGGGGTGCGGCGTAATTGGAAGATATGGCGATTGTCCGACGTGCGGTCGGCCCGCCCCGCCGCGCGTGATCGCTCGCACCACCACGAAGTTGCCACCAGGCACAGTGGTGCTATCCAGTTCGCGCCAGGTCACGACCTCGGACCAGCCGGTGATCGTGGACACGATGGACCTCACATCGGAGCGAGATCACTTGCCGCCGATCCCGGCATTGCCAGTCGCCAGGGAAAAGGACCAGAGTGAGCCGCCTCCCTTCAAGGTGGAGGTGGTGCCGACAGATCTGACTACGGTCAAGGTGGGAGCATCTGCACCGCTTGACCAGGATGTCAGTGTGACCGCGCGGGCGGAGAAAGTGGACATCGATCCCAAGACCAAGGAAGGCACGATCAGTCTGAAGAGCACGCACATTCAGTTTGGCCACACCGATGGCTTCAAGAGCGTGACCGGTCAGGTGCAGATGTGGAAACGCACCGTCCGTTTGCGTTATGCTCCGGTCGACCAGGAAGATACCTACGGCGGCTTCGTCGTCCTCGAAGGAGGCGCCGACGTGACCCGCCTTCGCGACGGCCAACACGTCCGCATCCGCGGCGTCCTGATGCAACCCGAGGAGCGCAACGGCGCCGCCCACTACCGCGTCCAGGCAATCGAGGTTCTCGATTAGCTCGACCACCGCTCGTTCCCAAACTCCGTTTGGGAACGCACCTCATGAAACTCCGTTTCACGAAACGAACTACGATCAGCGGCACGATCCACTTACGGATTCGTGTCGCTGATGCCTTTTGGCATCGCTGCAAGGGCTCGATTCGTGAAACGGAATTTCACGAGGAGCGTTCCCAAGCGGAGTTTGGGACGAGGAGTCGGGACCAGGCTTTGCAAGCTTTATAGTTGACGCGGTCCCCCGACGTTGGCTACATTGCTATCACACGCCTAATTACCATTCCGGGAGCCAGCCATGCGATTTCTCGATCGTCGTGATTTCCTCAAGCAATCCGCCGGCCTCGCGAGCCTGATCGGCGCGGGCTACTTCGCACAGGATGCGATCGGGGCCCAGGAGGCCCAGCCCGCCCAGCCGCGTGGCGCCAACGAACGCCTCAACATCGCCGTCATTGGCGTGCGTGGCCGCGGCCGCGATCATATTCGAGGGCTCGCCAACCGTCACAATTGCCGTGTCACCCACCTCTGCGATGTCGATACCGCGGTCGTTGGTCCCGCGAGCGAGATCGTGCGGACGGCCCAGGGCGCCGCGCCGACCGTTGTTCAGGACCTGCGCCGCATCATGGACAATAAGGAAATTCACGCAGTCACCATCGC
>DASRSQ010000495.1:0-5725 GCA_035656475.1 Gemmataceae bacterium
GCGGGAGATCGCTATGGGCCGCGCATCGTGTTGAGCGTTCTCGCGCTGGTGTGGTCGCTGGCCCTCCTGGGCGTGTCATGGACAGCGGGGTTCTGGCGTCTGGTCGGCGCCCGCGCGATTTTCGGGCTCGCCCAATCCGGCGCCTATCCCGTGCTCAACAAGATGACGCGCGCCTGGTATCCGCTGTCGGTGCGCACGACCGTGCAGGGATTCGTGACAGCGCTGGGACGCGTTGGAGGCGCCTGCGCTTCGGTAATCATTGCCACCATGCTGATGGGACTGCTCGAACTGACCTGGCAGACGGCGCTCTTGGTCGTGGCCGTGCCCGGCGTGATCCTGGCAGTCGGATTCTGGCTGACGACGCGCGACAGCGCCCGAGCCCATCCGTGGACCAACGCCGCCGAGCAAGAGCTCCTGGGGGAGGCCGCTCCTCCGGCGGCCAGCGCGGTCGTCGCGGGGGAACCTCCATACCACGCGAAACCAGCCGATCGCCCCATGTTGGAGTTGACCATTGGGTCAATGTTCAGCCTGACGATGATGCTGGTCTACATCTTCGTCAGCACGTTTCAGGATCAGTTCTACGTCAACTGGTTGCCGTCGTTCCTGAAGGAAGGGCGTGGCTTCGATACGGAAGAGATGGGACTGCTCGCGCCGTGGCCTCTGGTCGGCGGCGCCATCGGCGGCATCGTCGGCGGCTTCCTCAACGACTACTTCATTCGCCGCACCGGCAATCGCCGCTGGGCGCGAAGTTTGGTGGCGTTCTCCGGCAAGACGATCGCGGGGCTCATGGTGATCGCAAGCATCCAGACAACCGACGGCCGCTGGACGGTGGCGCTCTTGGTGGCCGCGCGCGTCTTCAGCGACTGGAGCCTGCCGACGCAATGGGCCGCCGTCACCGACATGGGCGGCCGCGCCGCCGCGACGGTGTTCGGCATCGTCAACACCATCGGCGCCCTGGGCGGCTTCGTCGCCGGACCAGCGCTCGGCTGGCTCAAGGCCGATTACGGCTGGGACGGCCAGCTCTACGGAGTCGCCGGCATGTGCCTGTTCGCGGCCTGCACCTGGTTGCTCATCGATTGCACCAAGCGCGTCGTCGCGGATTAGGCCGACAGGCTTTTCAAGTAGCGGATGCTGGAGGGATGTTCGCGCAGCACACGGAGATAGCGATCCATGGCACGGTTCTGCACGAGCCTGCCGCGCTCCCAGCGTGAGATCGTCGCCAGACCGATACCGGTCAATCGTGCGAATTCTTCCTGCGTCAATCGCAGCGTTTTTTCCCGCAATTCGAGAATATCGTTCGGCGAAAGAAAACCGAATGCCTGGCAAATGGCATCGTGGTGCCGTTTCGACGCTTCGGGCCCGCGGAAGGTCTCGCCGCATTCCGTGCACACTTCCACAGGCACTTTTTTTACAATCACAGGCATGCGAATCCCGTCCTCTTCGTGTTCGAAGCGGTCAGTTACGGTCGTCGCCTTCAGGAAGCCAAGTCCGCACGACGGACAACGCCGTTTTGCACTCTTCCGGGTGTTCATGATTAGGATTCACTTTTCACAGGTGGAAGCTCAATACGTAAACCTGCTCATCCTCAATCTTGAGCTTGATGTACAAGCCATCCACACAGCCATCTTTCATGACGTGGGCAATCCCGTTCACGCCCTGTGGTTCGCCCATGCCGATGGCCTTGAGAGGATGCCCGCCCTTCAACAAATCAAGCACCTTGTCCACGAGCGCTCATTCTGTCGGATACGCAATCCCAATCGTTCGCAAGATCGGCATTGCGTCCGTAAGCGCGCGCTGCGAGACTCGCCAGTCATCGTTTTCCATCAGGCGGATGTAGTTGGCACGCGCTTCTGCGAGAGCCTTCGCGCTGTTTGCGCGCTTGATTTCTTGCTGGAGACGCTTAATGTCATCCTTGTCAGCCATCGGGCGCTGCCTGGATCGAAATGGCTAGCTCAACGTAACTTATCATATGATCAGTGCCCGCCGCGTGTCAATCGGCAGGCGCCGGAGGCCACATGAAAATCACCCAACTCCACGCCACGCGCGTCCGCATCCCGCAGAAGGCGCCGATCGCGCCGTATATGAACCGCTATCGCGCGGGCTGGTTCAAGGAGAGCCTGCTGATTCGCCTCGAAACCGATAGCGGCGTCGTCGGCTGGGGCGAGACGCCGGATGACTGGATCAACAAGTCATTCGAGGGGACGCCGGAAGAGCGGTTGCGTGGGCAGGTGCTGGGACGCGATCCGTTTGACATCGAAGTCTTTGCCGCCGAGAACACGCTCGGCAGCTATCTCGCCAGCGGCGTCGAGATGGCCCTGTGGGACATCGTCGGCAAGGTCGCGAAGTTGCCGCTCTACAAGCTGCTCGGCGGCGCGGTCCGCAAACGGATCGAGCTGGCGGCATGCATGGGCATTCGCCCGTACGACGAGGCCAAGGAGATCGCGGCCGGCTATGTCGAGCAGGGGTTCACGACGCTCAAGACCAAGGCGGGCCGACGTGCCGAGGAGGATCTCGAGATGGTCCGCGGCATTCGCGACGGCGCCGGCGACAAGCTCAAGCTGCGCATCGATCCGAACATGGGCTATGACTTTAACGTCGCCCTCCAGCTCGCGCGCGATCTCGAGAAGTACCATCTCGAATACTTCGAACAGCCGATGCCATTCAGTTGCATCGGCGAGTCGGCCCGGCTGCGCAAGCTGACGAAGACGCCGCTCGGCCTCAACGAATCGGTGACGACGCTGGAGATCGTGAAGCAGATCCTGGACCTGCGCGCCGCCGATGTGCTGCTGCCCGACACCTACCAGTGCGGCGGCATCCTCGCGGTGAAGAAGGTGGCAGCCCTGTGTGAGGCGGCAGGCGTCCCGTGCGTCTTCCATTGCGCCCACGACCTCGGCCTGAAGACCGCAGCGATGCTGCACGTCGTCGCCAGCACCCCGAACTTCCCGCTCGCCAACGATTGCACGTACTACGGCCTGGTGGATGACATCATCAACCCGCTGTTCACGATCGAGCGCGGGCACATGGTGGTGCCGGAAGGGCCGGGGCTGGGCGTGAATGTCGATGAGACGAAGGTGGCGAAGTATCGGGTGTAACTACCACCGCATCAACGCCGTGCCCCACGCGAGGCCCGCGCCGAAGCCGCTGAGGACGACGAGGTCGTTTGGTTGGATGCGGTTTTCCTGCATCGCCTCGTCGAGGACAAGCGGGATCGAACCGGCGGACGTGTTGCCGTAGCGTTCGAGGTTGTTGAACACTCTGGTGCGCGGGATGTGCAACACGTCGATCGCTGCGTTGATGATGCGGATGTTGGCCTGGTGCGGCAAGAACAAATTGACCTGCTCCGGCGAGTAGCCGCTGTGCGTCATCACGTCCTGAATCGTGTCGCACATGATGGCGACCGCCCAGCGGAAGACCGCGCGGCCGTCCATGTACATGTAATGCATGCCCTTGCTGATCAAATCCGCCGTCGGCGGCATGCGGCTCCCGCACGCGGGTCGGCTCAGCAAATCGCCGCCGGAACCATCGGCACCAAGGCTGTAACTGAGAATGCCCTGGTCGGGTCGGCCGCGCGTCAAGAGGACCGCGCCGGCGCCGTCGCCGAAGAGCGGATAGGTTTTGATGTCGTCCGGGTTGATGATGCGAGAGTTGGCGTCACCGCCGATGATCAGGGCGAGATCGCTGGCGCCGGAGGCGACATAGGCCGCCCCCGTGATGAGGGCGTACATGAAGCCGGCACAGGCGGCCTGCAGATCCATGGCGGGGCAGGCGAGCTTCAGCTGGTCCTGCACGAGACATGCGGTCGATGGGAACGACATGTCAGGCGTGAAGGTCGCGACCAGGCAGAGGTCGATGTCCGAGGTCTTGACGCCTGCCGAGTCGATGCAGCGGCGGGCGGCCTCGTAGCACAGGTCGCTCGTGGCCTGGTGCGGCAGGACGTGGCGCCGCTCCAGGATGCCCGTGCGTTTGACGATCCAGTCCGAATCGAAGCCGAGACGGGCGTGTAGATGGTCGTTGGTGACGACAGCATCGGGGACGTAGCTTCCCGTTGAGAGGACGCGTACGCCCATGAGGCTTCGGCATCGCGGTCGGGCTGAGGGGGGACGTTCTTCGTTCATGAGTGCTCAACCGATCTCCGCCGGCACACCCGCGGCCAGATTCCGCAAGCGCAACAAAGTGGCAGTATACTGTGACCCAAATTGATCGGCTATCGTTTTTCCGATTCACCCCACTCCTTCTGGGAGAGGGGAGCTTATTCCACCACCGCATCGAGATACTGCACCATCGCGCTGAGCGAGTGCTGCGTGTAATCAATGCGGATGTTGCCATCCTGGTGCGACGCGTGAAACGCGCCCAGGATCGACGGGCGAAACTTTTCGACAAAGTGCTGTGTCTTCGCTCCCGTGTATTGCAGCGACATCAAGAAGTGCAGGTTTGCCATCAGCGCCCGTTCATACCGCTCGTAGCGAGGCAAGTCCGCCGAAAGCTTCGCGACGCGGCACGCCTCGGCCAGGCTCTCCGCGCACCACGACGAGCTGATCTCGGGCGCCGACTGCTCCACCACGCCATCGCGATAGCGGCGAAAGCCGCCGTTCCAGTGCCGGCGCGGCGATCCGGGTTCCTCGTGATATTGCAACTCGATCAACCAATCGTTCATGGCAAAAACCGCATCGGCAAACGATGTGTCCTTGTCCTTCGTCTGCGCAAACGCTTCCGCGTAAGCCGGCGTATGGCTGCAAACGAGGGCGACGCTCTTCTTGTCCTTCCATGCGGCAAAATAGGCGGTCCGGGCCTTGCGCAGCATCTCGAGCTTCCAGGGCGCGGGGCGATGCTTGTTGCTGCGGATGATGCCTTGCAGAGCGACGCCAGCGCGATCGGCGTCGAGTTCCGGCGAACCGCTCTTGATCGTGGTGCCAGCGGATTTGACGAATAGCATGCCGTCGGATTGCTGTTGTTGACGCAGGTAGGTGCAGAGCTGCTCAGCCTGATCGAGCAGGTCCTTGCTCTTGTCGGCGTCAGGCAACTCGTGGATTGCGGAAATGAGATAGCCATTGCTGGACAGGCGTTCGACCGCGGTCGGCGGTGCGGCGGTGTAGCGAAGCGTCGCGTCTTGCGGATCGACCATCGTCTCGAGGCCAATCAGCGTCAGCGCAGCTTGACGCGAAATCGCAGCGCCGCGGCCATCGCGGTAGTAGCGCGAAGCTCGCGCCAGGGCAAATGTCGCGCCAGCCTGGCTGGGGAAATTGTCGCCGTCGAGCGGCACGCGCAGCGACGGCTGAAAGCCGTACACGAATCGGCCATCCGGCTTGTTGGTCAGCTTGAGCCATTCCATGGCCCGAAAGCCGCTGAAGAAGATCGGCTGGGCCGCCTCGGGCAATTTGTCCGCGGTGCGAGCCTTGGGCGCTGCCATCGGCGTCTGTGCGTGAGAATGCAGCAAGAACCCGGTCAGCGGGACGAGCAGCCAGATTGGGAGATAGCGTCGCACGATGGGGCCTCCTGCCCTGCGAAAATGAGCCAACTTGTTATACCCAGAAGGCGAGATGCGGATCAATTCCGATTTTCGATAGATGCCGGAAATATGGGAGACATGGGCAACCGGCGAGCCGTGCCGCGTGAGCAGCCGGGTTACGGTCATAACCCGCACGCTCACGCGTGGCGGCTCGCCGTTATCCTTTCCTCGCGTTCGCGGTTCGTAGAATGACGTGATACGACACGAACCGAGGCTACC
>DASRSQ010000496.1:0-3212 GCA_035656475.1 Gemmataceae bacterium
AACGAATCGCTCCCACGCTTCGCGTGTCGGCGTTTCCCGCAAACGTTCGAGGAGGCTGGGAGGAGTGGTGAGCACTGGCGTTTGGGCCTGGAACGGATCAGCGATCAGCAACAGGGAAAACGATATCAGCTTGCTGACACATCCGCAAGCGCAGCGCGCAGACAGGAGAGAATAAAGTCGAGAACCGGGCGGCGGTGGAGGCGGCATTCCTTCGTTGCCCTGCTGGACCAGAGCGGTGCCACACTCAAGGAAGCCATGCAGTTGGCGCGACACAGCGACCCGGGCGGTGAGTGGCGATGAGGAAAGCTCCGCGGGTAGGAACACTCTTCGTAACAATGCGCGCTTGTGCGCGCGAGAGATTGGCGGCGTTGTTGTCGTTGGTTCTTTGGTGCCAATTGTTGCGTCGAGTTCTGCTGCGGACTCGGCAGAGGCGCGAATTCGGGTTCGAATCTCGCTCGCAGTCCGAGAGGAACACTCTTCGGACGCGCGCACTGTTAATTCGACGGGCTCCAAGGTGCGCGAACAAAACTTGTACCGGCTGGTTAACAAGCGCGCAAGCGCGCGAGCGCGCGACCATTGTGCTTTATTCCCGGCGAAGGATCGGCTGCCAGATACTCGCGTACTCAGGCAATGGCTCACCTCAAGCGGCAGATGGAAACGTCCCAGCGGTCGTCTGCTGCCAGACGTGCTGATAGACGCGCTTTGCCAACGCCTGCGTATCGTCGGCCGTGAACGGCGGCATTGGCAGGACCTGGTACAGGTGATCGAGAATGCCGACCTCTACCTCGGCTTGCGTCTGCTCCTTTTCCGTCCAGCGGTCCAGCGGCGCGATTAGCTTGCAGATTGAATCCAGCAAGGTTTTGCTCGCTTGCTTCACGCGCTCGCGATCGGCTTTGCTCATTTCGGGCTTCAGAAGCAAATCGAACAATGCAAGCTCGGGTTCACTCAAGCCCTCCTCTGCGGCCCGGCGTTGCTCGGCATCGAGGCTTTGGACAAGTTCGAATAACTTCGCAAACGTCTCCTCGATGGTTACACGGTCCTTCTCGCGGTTGTAGTCGGCGATAATGTCCGAGTACTTCTTGTAGTAGTCCATGCGTTGCGGATTGCCGGCGAGCATCTGGGCAGGCTTGCTTTCCACGACCTTGCGGATGTCCTCGATTGCCGACGCTTTTCGCTTCACTCTTTTGGCGAATTCGTCGCGCAACTTCTCAAGATCGATTTGGCTCAAATCGTAAAGCTTCGATTCCGCCTGGTCCTCGCCCGGCGCGGCGGTGCGGATCGCTTCGTTGACGATCCGGTGCAACTCCTTGAGCAGATCGGTCACGTCAGCCATGTCGCGGCGTTCCGTGAGCTTCTTGTAAATCGTCTCAATGTTGTCGTGGCGCTCGGCGAATGCATAGGCTGACGGCTCAGTCACGAGCGCCTTGAACCGAAGGAAAACCTGCCGCGCCAGGATCTCGAAACGGCGTTTCGCGTCATCCGTCGTATAAACGGCCTCCACACCGTCCGCGATGGCTTGAACCTTAACGAACCCCTTGGCGCCGATCATGCGGTTTGGGGCGAAGCCCAGGCCGAGCAGATGCTTTTCGGTTTCCTCAATGGCGTCGCGCAGGGCAATCACGCGCTCCTCGATCGGCGCAACGATTTCCTCGGCGCCTCCGCCTGCATCGCCGAGCGCGTACTGCGCCAGCGCGGCCCGCAGGCTCTTGAGCATGCCGTTGTAATCGACGACCAACCCGAAATCCTTGTCGGGATAGACGCGATTGGCGCGGGCGATAGCCTGCATCAACGTGTGCGCCTTCATCGGCTTGTCGATATAAAGCGTCGAAAGCGATTCCACGTCGAATCCCGTCAGCCACATGGCGCAGACGATGGCGACGCGGAATGGATGATTGGGATCCTTGAATGCCGATTCCACGTCCACGCGCCGGTCGCAGACCTCGAAACCCTGTTTCATGAGGGCGCGGTGCGGGATGATGTCAACGTCCCATTTCTTGAAATCGGCGACCTCGTTCTGTCCTTCGCTGACGATGATTGCAATGAACGTATCTTCCATCCACTTCGCCTGCCCGCAAAGCGTTTCAAATTCCTTCGCCGCCTTGGCCCGCTCGCTCTCCGGCGTCATATTCAGCTCGGCCTCTTTGACCGGAATCAGCCCCTTCAGCGCGGCGACCTTCGCTTGCCAGAGCGGGATGATTCGCTTCCACATGCGGCCACAGGTGATCTTGTCCACGCACACCAGCATGCACTTGCCGGATTGCCAGCGCTTGGCGCGATGCTCGACGAAATCGGCCGCGATCTTGTCGAGGCGGTCGTCGGCCGTGATAACCTCATAATCCTGCCCGAGTAACTTCTCCAGCAACGCCTCCTCGTCCGGGTCGAGATCTGTCGTGGCGATGGCGTCGGCAATGCGGTCGTTCAGGTCGAGCCTCGCGATGCCGAGCTTTTCGCCGCGGTTCTCGTAGACGAGTTTGACCGTCGCGCCGTCCTGCTCCGAGCGCTTGAAGTCGTAGCGCGAAACGTAATGGCCGAAGAACTTTTTCGTCAGATGGTCATGCGTGAAGAGCGGCGTGCCGGTGAAGCCGATGAACGCGGCATTGGGAAGCGCGAGACGCATGTTGCGCGCGAGCTT
The DNA here is from genome assembly GCA_035656475.1 of Gemmataceae bacterium. Classification (GTDB taxonomy): domain Bacteria; phylum Planctomycetota; class Planctomycetia; order Gemmatales; family Gemmataceae; genus SIAQ01. The sequence goes on from DASRSQ010000496.1 coordinate 2,633, forward strand.
GCCGGCCTGGGTACGGTGGGCCTCATCGGAAATGACGATGATGTCATCGCGAGTGCTGTACGGCTTGTGCGGGTCCACGTCCCTGTTGAACTTGTGAATCAGGCTGAAGATGAAACGATGGTTTTCTTGCAGCAGCTCCTTGAGGCGGTCGCCCGTGCTGGCGCGCGGGGTCGCCTCCTCCGCGATGCCGCAGCCGACGAAGGTGGTGTAGATCTGCCGATCGAGGTCGGTGCGGTCGGTCATGAGCAGGAAGGTGAACCGGGACGACACCTTGCGGCGAACTTTCTCGGCGAAGAAGGCCATCGAGTACGATTTGCCGCTGCCTTGCGTGTGCCAGAATACGCCCAGCTTGCCCAGCTCGGGATGGGCAGGTTCCACGATGTTCACGGTGGCGGGCTCGATGTTCTCGGCCGCGCGCAACTGATCGGCGTCCACGGCTTCTTTCCGTGGCACCTCGACGACGCGATATTTCAGCCGCCGCTCGGGTGGGAACTCCCGTTTCAGTTGCTCCTGATGTTGCACCGATGCGACCGCCTGGTTGACGCCCAGCACCTGATGGTTGCGCGCCACCACCTTGCGC
>DASRSQ010000497.1:0-6118 GCA_035656475.1 Gemmataceae bacterium
GCCCGCCCGAGCAGATCAGCCTGGCATTGCAGGAACCAATCATTGCGTGCCATGCCCCCATCCACTCGCAATGCCTGCAAGGGCCGTCCCGCATCCGCATCGGCCGCGGTGACCAGGTCAACTACCTGCAGCGCAACCCCCTGCAACACCGTACGCGCCAGGTCCGCCGCCGAGGTGTTGCGTGTCAGGCCGAACAGGACGCCGCGAACGTCGGGCTCCCAGTGCGGCGCGCCCAGGCCGACAAAGCCGGGAACCAGCACCAGCGATTCGTCCGCCGTCGACTGTTCCGCGAGCTTTTCGACATCGCTCGAATGGGCGATGAGATGGAGGCCATCGCGCAACCATTGCACGGCGGCGCCGGCGATGAACACGCTGCCCTCGAGGACGTATTGCGGCGTCGCGTCGGTCATCGCGGCCAGGCTGGTGAGCAGGCGATGCTGGGAGCGGACCGGCGTGGTCCCGGTGTGCATGAGATAGAACGCGCCGGTGCCAAAGGTGCATTTCGCCTCGCCGGCATGGAATCCGCCCTGCCCAAACAGCGCCGCCTGCTGGTCGCCGGCGATGCCGGCAATCGGAATGCCCGCAGGCAAGAACGGCAACTGAACGGTCGCGCCAAATCGGCTCACGCTCGGCTGCAGTGTCGGCAACACCGCCTCGGGTATGTCGAAATAGCGGCAAAGGTCCGCGTCCCACCGAGACGTGTGCAGATTCAGCAGCAGGGTGCGCGATGCATTGCTGAAATCGGTAGCATGCACGCGACTGCCGGTCAGATTCCAGAGCAGCCAGCTATCAATGGTCCCAACCGCCAGTCGACCAGCCGCGGCGCGTGCTTTCAAAGTCGCATCATTTTGCAAAAGCCAACGAATCTTCGTGGCCGAGAAATAAGGATCAAGCACCAGGCCCGTCCGCTCGAATAGCCATTCCTCATCGCCATGCCGCTCGCGGCAAAAGGCGGCGGTGCGGCGGTCCTGCCAAACGATCGCCGGGGTCACCGGCTTGCCGTCCGCGCGGTCCCAGACCACCACGGTTTCGCGCTGATTGGTCAGGCCGATCGCCGCCAACTCTTTAGCCTGAATGCGAGCCTGAGCCAGGGCTTCGGGAACGACCTCCGCGACGGCATGCCAGATGTCCCATGGATCGTGCTCGACCCAGCCCGCGTGCGGATAAATCTGGCGGAACTCGCGCGCGGCGCTCGCCAGGCACTGGCCGCGCTCGTTGAAAATGGCGGCGCGGGTGCTGGTGGTCCCTTCGTCGATCGCGAGCACATAGCCGGTTCCCATCGATTCCTCCCGCGATTGCGGTCAACTTCTCCTCAGGAACTACGTCGGCGTCGACCTTCACAAGAAGACTATCTCCGTTTGCGTCGTGGATAAAGACCGAATTGTCCTGCAAAGAAAGAATTCCTGTGCCTGGACGTCGCAGGTATCAAGGCAATGGTTTGAGAAGCTTGGCGACTTTCAGTTTGTCGTCGAGGCGACCGCGACGTATGAGTGGCTCGTCCAGTTGCTCGGACCATTGGCCCGGCATCACGGACAAGCAACCTCATCCCCGCTCGTGCGCCCCTTTGCCTTCATTCGGTCTCGGCCTTCTCGGGCGCGGCGTCCGATTGTGGCGCCTCCATTTTCTGCTGAATCATCTCGCGCAATCGCTCGCCGCCTTCCGGGAACGATGAGACGATCTGCCACGCCGTGGTGATGCGTGCCAGGAAGATGAGGAATGTCGGCACGAGAATCGGTCTGACCAGGAACGTATCGACGAGCACGCCGAAGGCGAGGGCGAAGCCGAGGTGGTGCAGGTCTTGCATGGTGCCGAAGCCGAGCGAGGCGAAGGTGCCGGCCATGATGATGCCGCAGCTCGTGATGATGCCGCCGGTCTTGACGACGGCAACGCGGATGCCGGCGAGCAGCCCGTGCCGGGCTTGCTCCTCGGAAACGCGCGTCATCAGAAAAATGTTGTAATCCTCGCCAATGGCCACCAGGATGGTGAACAGGAACAAGGGGGTCTTCCAATCGAGGCCGACGAAGCTTTCCGGATCGAGCCACCAGAAGAACAGCATGGCCGCTCCGAGGGCGGCGAAGTAGCTGAACAGGACCGAGGCGATCAGGTAGATCGAGACCACCGCCTGCCGCAGCAGGAAGAGCAAGATCACGAGCACGCAGCCGACGACGAGGATCTGGATGAAAGTTTGATCGTTGCCGGTGACATGTCGCAGGTCGCGCATGTCGGCGGTGATGCCGAGGTAGTAGATCTTGGCGTTACGGAGATCGCCATACAGTTCGGACTGGATGGCTTGCTGCAGCCGATCGAGCGTTTCCATGCCCTGGCGCGACATGGGATTGTGGAGCATGGTGAGTTCGAGTCGGGTGACGTGTCCCTTGAGTTTGCCGTGCTGGGAGATGTAGTACTGGAGCGCCTGTTGTTTGCCGCGTTTGATCTCGTCGAGGGAAGCGCCGGTGGCCTGACGGGCGACCCAGCCGGTGCCGAGCGGCTTGTCCCAGCCGCGAACGTCGGCCAGTCCCAGCGAGGTCTGTTCCTTCGCCAGCCAGTGCGTGAGCACGGCGAGCTCGATCTGGCCCTTGCCGTCCTCGACGGAGAAGTCGAGCTGGGGGGAATCGATCAACATCGTGATGCCGCCGACGGCGCCGTTCGAGAAATCGCGCTGCAGGGCGCGCGTGCCAATCGAGCTGGCAGACTCCGGCGGCAGCCGGCGGACGAAATCATAGTCGACGTCGTCGCGATACCAGTAGCCACCGATCGCAAAGGGCGTCAGCAACAGGGCGGCCGCAATCCAGAGTACGCCCGGCCTGCGCGCCACCGCGCCGCCAAACCACGTCCAGAACCAGCCGTCATGCGCCGGCTGCGACGCCGGCTCCTTGCGCGGCTCAATGGTTCGCGGCCAGAACGCGAACGAACCTGCCAGACGTAATAGCGGCGCCGTGAACGTCAGGACCACGCACAGGCTCACCGCCAGGCTGATGCCCACCGAGATGCCCGCGTGGTGAACTTGCCGAAGCGTGCGAACACCATCATGCCGATGCCGAAAATCACCGTTGCGGCACTGGCGGTGAGTGCCGGGCCGACGTGCCGCAGCGCCTGCGCCATCGCGTCCCCCCAGTCGGCGCCTCCCAGGCGTTCCTCCTTGTAGCGTGCGATCAGGAACAGGCAGTAATCGACGCCGGTGCCATAGAGAATGATGGTGACATAGATTTCGACGCCTTCGAAGAGGGTGACGTAGCCCGCCTGGGCGAGCAACGATAGCAGGTTGAGTGAGATCCGCGTCGCCACAAAAACCGAGAGCAGCGGAATGGCGGCCAGGAACGGGGCGCGATAGAGCAGCAGCAGGATGACAATCACGATGCAAACGGTCCAGAACGCGGTTGCCTCGGCGCTCTTGACCTGACCAACGGTCAGGTCCCTGCCGACCGTGGCGCTGCCAATCAGGCTGAGCTCAAGCCCCTCGGGAACCTGCTTCGCGGCTCGCCAGTCGGCGATCAGCGATTCGACCTTGGCGACGAACTCCCAGTTGCGATATTCGAGCAGTTCCGTGGTCAGTTCGATGTCGACCAGCATCGCCTTGCCGTTGTTGCTGACAAGCAACTGGCCGTAGCCGGCATCGTCAAACATTCGGATGGTTGCGACAATCGGCAGCTTTCCGGCCTTGTGCGGCATCTTGTCGGCAAAGCCGCCTTCCTTGCGCGCGAGCCCGTACAGCGCCGGCTTGATCACTTCGCGCACGAACTTCCGATCCGCATCGGTGAGCGGCGACATGGCCCGGCTCAAAACGATCACCACATTGCTCTCGTGTTTCTCGTCGGGAAACGCACGCCGGAACAGGTCATCCCCCTGCCGCGTCGGCATGTCGCTCGGCAGAAAGCCGAATTCACGATCCTGAGCAATGTCCTCCCACGCCGGCGCGTAGAGGTGCAGTACGGCGTACACGACGGCCCAGGCGATCAGCCAGATCGGCCAGGCCCGGCAAACCGCGATGCCGAGCAGACGGAACATGGGAGCCTCCTTCTCGGAGCCGGCAAGTTGCACTTCCCGTTCCGTTGTTCCCGCGCGGCACATGGATTGCCCGCGGTGTTCCGCGGGGGCCGTTGCAAAGCAGAAAGATCATGAACGTCAGGAGTTTCGCGATCGTGGCTAGCGTTTCTTTGCTCTGGTCGCGCTGATGCAACTGATGCGCGTCATCGCGCACGGGACGATCGTCGTCGGAGGCTGGAACGTGCCGAAGTGGGTGAGCTATGTCGGGATCGTGGTGTTCGGAGTACTGGGGGCGGGATTCTGGACCGTGCGGCAGATTCAGCGATACCTGGCGTGATGAGCAACCATTTGCGCACTGCGGTGCATCAGGCTGCCCCGAGGGATCAGTTTTGCTCGGAACCCCACAACACGGCGCGGCGGATCAGCTCGGTCCCGTCTTGCAAACCAAGTTTTTTCTTGATGCGATCCCGATGGGTTTCGATCGTCTTGATGCTGACATGGAGCCGTTCGGCAATTTCCTGGGTCTTCACGCCTTCGCCGATCAGGCGAAAGACTTCCAGCTCTCGATCGGTCAGGCCATCGATGGGAGACTGATCAGGTTTTTTGCCACCACCATAGGTGCGGCGCAGGAGCTTTTCGCGCATGGATTGGCTGATGCACATCTTGCCCGCAAGGATCGTGCGAATGGCATCGAGAATTTGCGCGGTCGCCTGGTCCTTGCTGAGATACCCCACCGCGCCCGCACGCAGTGCTCGCTCGGCATAGAGGTCCTCGCCATGCATCGACCAGACGAGAAACCGTGCATTGGGATCGCGTCCCCTGACGCGCTTGATCAGGTCGATTCCGTCGCCTTCCTTCAAGGTAATGTCGGTAATGATGATGTCGGGCTTGGTCGCATGGATGACTTTCAGCGCATCCGCCACATTGTCTGCCTCGCCGCATATCTCCAGATCGGCATGCAGTCGGCAGCGTGCTTCGAGTGCCTCGCGAACGGCCGGATGATCATCGACGACGACGATCTTGACGGTACTCAGGGCAACAACCTTTGCTTCCGACATGGGAGTTACTCCTCATTTGCAGGCGTGCAATTGTTGTATTCTAGCGTACAGAATCAAATATCAGTGATTCCCCGACTATTCGCGACGGAAATGCCCGACGTTCCTTTCCCACCCACCGCACCCTCTCCTCAGGATTCAGCGGATGCCACTTTGCCCATCTACCCCGAAGTAAAGTGCGTGGCGACGCCGATTGGATAATACCCAACTGAAATTATAATCCCTGCGTCGCGCCGGTCTATTGCTGAATCCGCATTTTCCGATGCGCGTAGCCCTCTTAACGGAATTATAGGCGTACCCCAGGGAATCAACATGAATTCGCAATCCTCGGCAACGGTCTGCGAGCCCGCCAATGTCCATCCTCTCAACCAGCTGGAGAACCGCGTACAGGTTTGGCTCAGCGGTCGCGTGCGGCAACTGCGGATCCTCCAGCACGGACATGGCATCGTGCTGCGCGGCTTTGCCCGCACCTACCACGCCAAGCAGCTTGCTCAGCACGCGGTGATGCGTGAGACCCCGATGCCGATTCTCGCCAACGAGATCGAGGTCGGTTGAACGCCAATCATGCGATCCACAGGGACGGCAGTATCCCGTGTCACTTTGCCCCAGGCCCACAAGTTAGGGAGACACCCATGTTAATCCTGTCCCGCAAAAAAGACGAGCAGCTGATTGTGCGTCTCGGCGACCAGACGGTCGTCATTCGCGTTCTGTCGGTCATGCGCGAACGGGTGCGCATCGGCATCACGGCGCCGCGCGAGGTGGCCGTGCATCGCGAGGAAGTCGCACGCCGCATCGACGAGGAGCTGAAGGAACTGCACGCTGTCGGGGCGGACGCGGCGCCGACCGCGTGAGGCGGACGGTGTAGGGTGCGTGAAACGCACCGTGTGGGGCAACGCGCCCAACTGCCGGGTGAGCCGGACCGGAATCCTATCCGACGGGGCGGCATGCGGTTTGCTCTCGCTTCCCTGGTGTTGCACGCACCTGTCTTCAAAGCGGCGCTCCATTTCTTGGTTCGTTGACTTCCTGGAGGGACATCCATGGCGAAGCTCTCACTCGTGGCTGGTTCGGTCTCCCTGTCC
>DASRSQ010000498.1:0-9411 GCA_035656475.1 Gemmataceae bacterium
CTCTCTGTGCCCTCTGTGTCCTCTGTGGCTAATGATTTGTGTCAGCGACAGGTCGGATCGGAGTGAGTGTCTCAGTCGCTGCCATAAGTTTTTGCCGCACTCCAAACTTGAAACTTGCCGCGCTTTACTTGACAAGCTGCAAAATGCGAGCTAGAAGAAAATGGACACTGCTCGCGGCGACAGCATGAGGCGGGATTGACGTTCAAGGCCAGGATGAGAGAAGGTCAGTCGGGTTCAAATCGGGCGTTGTCCACTCCTCTTAAGATGGGCGTGCGCGTTGCACGCCCTTTTTCATGCGCGCTGCACATCACTTTCTTGCCCACAGGTGCTCGTTGGCGACGAACCAGGCGTAGGTTTGGCGGATGCCGTCGGCCAGCGTGATCTTCGGCTGCCAGCCGAGGGCGCGCAGGCGCGACACGTCAAGCAGCTTGCGCGGCGTGCCATCCGGTTTGCTGACGTCCCATTCAATCTCGCCGCGGAAGCCGACGACGTCGGCGATACTCTGGGCGAGTTCGCGGATGGTCAGGTCTTCGCCGCAGCCGATGTTGATGATGTCGCCGGAATCGTAGTCGCGCATGAGGAGTTGGCAGGCGTCGGCGAGGTCGTCGACGTGGAGGAATTCGCGGCGAGGATTGCCCGTGCCCCAGAGCGTGACGCTCGGCGCTCCCGCGATTTTGGCGTCGTGGAACTTGCGAATCAGGGCAGGAAGGACGTGCGAGGACTGCAGCGAGAAGTTGTCGTTCGGGCCGTACAGATTGGTCGGCATGACGGAGATGAAGTTGCAGCCGAACTGGCGGCGATACGACTGGGCGAGTTTGATGCCGGCGATCTTGGCGATGGCGTAGGGTTCGTTGGTCGGTTCGAGTTTGCCGTCGAGGAGGTATTCCTCGCGCAGCGGTTGCGGGGCGAGGCGCGGGTAGATGCAGGAGCTGCCGAGGAAGAGGAGCTTGCGGACGCCATGGTGGTGGCTGGCGGTGAGGACGTTGATCTGGATCTGCAGATTGCTGAGCATGAAATCGACGGGGAACTCGTTATTGGCCAGGATGCCCCCCACCTTGGCGGCGGCGAGAAGGACTTCGTCCGGCCGCTCCGCGGCGAAGAAGCGATCGACGGCCTGCGTGTTGGTGAGGTCCAGCTCCGCATGGCTGCGCGTCACCAGGGTGCGGCTCGCATCGGTCTGATACCGGCGCAACAGCGCGGAGCCTACGAGCCCGCGGTGCCCGGCGATGTACGTCTTGATGGGAGCCATTGGTCGATCTCAAGATCTGGCACTTCGATTTCTGCCTTTTTCCTTGGCGCGATGCGGTGCCATCCGTTAACTTCAAGTCACACCCTATTGCTCCCCAAGCTGGAGAATGCCATGTGTCGCGTGTTATTCTTCGCCCTGCCGCTGCTTGCCCTGTTATTTACCGGTGCGGCCGCTCAGGACAAGAAGGACACTCCGCAAAAAGGCACTCCGGTTGACGTTCATTTCCTCAATGGCAGCACCGTGCGCTTGCAGATCCTGTCGGAGAAGATCGACGTCGAGACGCCGTACGGCAAGCTGGCGGTGCCGATCAAGGATGTGCTGGCGATCGAGTTCGGCCTGCATCTGCCCGAAGGGCATGCGGTCAAGATCGACGCGGCGATCAAGAAGCTCAATAGCGGCGATTTCCGCGAGCGCGAAAAGGCGGCCGCCACCCTCGTGGATCTTGGCCCGTATTCGTATGGCGCCGTGGTCGACGCATCGAATTCCAAGGAAGCCGAGATCGCCGTTCGGGCCAAGGTGGTCATGCAAAAGCTGCAGGCGAAGTTCCCGGGCAAGGACCTCAAGGTCAAGACGGACGATCGCGTCGTCACGCCGACGTTCCCGATCGTCGGCCGGATCGTGACGCAGAGCGTGAAGGCGAAGGCGGATTACTTTGGCGCGGTGGAGCTGAGCCTGGCCGACATGCGGACCTTGCGAACCATGGGCTCCGTCGGCGGCGATGTCGATGTGAAGGTGCCGGCGGATAAGTACGCCGTGCGCGGCCAGTGGCTGGCCACCAACTTCCATGTCGATGGTCGCTCGACCATCGTGATCACGGCCAGGGGACTCATCGATCTCTCGCCGGACGATCCGGGCCAGATGATGGCCGGGCCGAACGGCTATCGCGCGGGTATCGGCGGTGTTGCTGGCGGCGGCGGCGGGTTCGGCAAGAAAGCGTCTGCCAAATCCTCGGCAGGCATGCTCCTCGGCAAGATCGGCGAAAACGGCGATTCCTTCATCGTTGGCGAGCGCTACGAAGGTACCCCCGCGCAACAAGGAAGGCTCTACCTCCAAATCAATCCCAGCCCCTACAGCCCGACGTCCTCCGGTTCCTACGATGTCAGGGCAACCACGAAATGACCGACCCTCGAAATCTCACCGGCCGCGAACTGCGGCAACTTGTCCGCGGCGGCCAGTTCAACGGCGTCACCTCCGGCGCCGCCCTCGGCTATGTACAGGCGAACCTCGTCGTTCTGCCACGCGCCCAGGCGTTCGACTTCTTGCTCTTCTGCCAGCGCAATCCGAAGCCATGCCCGCTGCTCGATGTGACCGAAGCGGGCGATCCCGAGCCGCGCTTGTGCGCACCGGACGCAGACCTGCGCACCGATGTGCCGAGGTATCGCATCTATCAGCGTGGCGAGCTGGTGCGCGAAGCGAGCGACATCCTCCTCTACTGGCAGCCGGACTGGGTCGCGTTTCTGATCGGCTGTTCGTTCACGTTCGAGAACGCCCTCTTGCAGGCGGGCGTGCCGGTGCGGCACATCGAGGCGGGCTGCAACGTGCCGATGTATCGGACGAACATCGCCTGCCAGCCCGCGGGCATCTTTCACGGACCGATGGTCGTGTCGATGCGGCCGATGACGCCAGCCCAGGCGGTGCGAGCGACGCAAATCTGCACGCGCTTCGCCCGCACGCATGGCACACCGATCCACCTGGGTGATCCGGACGCCATCGGCATCGCCGACATCGACCGACCGGACTTCGGCGACGCCGTCGAGATCCGGCCCGGCGAGATCCCCGTCTTCTGGGCATGCGGCGTCACTCCGCAAGCCGTCGTCATGCAAGCGAAGCCCGAGATTTGCATCACGCACAAGCCGGGGCACATGTTCGTCACGGACTGGAAAGACGTGGACTTGGACGGATAAGATCCCAAGCTTCCTGGGGGTTGAGGCGCCCTACAGCGAACCCCCCGTGAATCGCTGTGCTCATCCCGGGGCTTGGAGTGCTTTCTTGAGCACCTGCGAACGCCGGCCACTCGTGTCATAACGTTGCCGACGCGTGGGGGGAAGATCTTCAGGCGTGCCGAGCTGGAAGTTGCCCTTCTTGACGAGATAGTTGACCGCTTGCGTCGACAGGCAGAACAGCTCCTCGAAGCCAGACTGGCGCGCCTGCTCCACCGTGTATTGCATGAGCCGGGCGCCGATTCCCTGATTCTCGTACTTGCCCGACACGCACACGCAAGCCATCTCCGCCTTCTTGTCCTCGGCGAACGGATGCAGCGCGATGCAGCCGGCGAGATTGCCGTCAACCTCGAAGATAAAGTAATCGCCGATCTGCCGTTCGATCTCCGCCAGCGTCCTTGGCAACAGCTCCTCGTTTTCGACGCTGTTCTTGATGAGCTGATGGATGCCGCGTGAATCTTTCTTCTGGGCCTTGCGGATCGCCTGGTAGGCGTTGGTGTGGACGAGCGTGCCGATGCCGTCGTTGGAGAAGACCTCGGCGAGGAGTCCCTCCTCGACGGTGCCGTCGATGATATGGACGCGCGGCACACCGCCGCGCAGGGCCTTGACGGCGCCGCTCAGCTTCGACAGGCTCGGACCGATCAGGTCATTCTTGCTTTTCTTGAGCAGCAGTTCCGCCTCGTCGACAGTGAGCTGACGAACCAGCGTGTTCCCCTGCACCACGCCCGGCACCGTCGTGAGATAGATCAGCTTGACCGCTTCCAGCGTGCGCGCGACCTCGACGGCGACATTGTCGGAGTTGAGCCGATAGGTCGCGCCTTCGCCGTCGAAACCCAGCGGCGGCACAATTGGCACGATGTCGCTGGCGAGCAGCGCCTTGAGCAGGGTCGCGTCGATTCGGTCGATTCGCCCGGTGTACTGCTGATCGACGCCCTGCAGGATGCCCGCGGGATGCGCGACGACGGCGTTCGAGCAGGCGCCGCGCAGGTCGTGGACGCTGAGTCCTTCGAGCAGCTCATGCGTGAGCCGATTGGCCGCGGTGAGGGCGAGTTGCATGGTGGCCGAATCGGTGACGCCGGTGCCGTCGAGATTAGTCGCCGTCGCGCCGGTTTCTTTGGCGAGCTTGCCGATCTGATGGCCGGCGCCATGGATGAGGACGACGCCGATGCGCAGACTGCGCAAGAGGGCGAGATCGAGCAGCAGGTTGCGGAAGTTCTCGTGCTCGACAATGGCGCCGTCGAACGCGATGACAAAAACCTTGTCGCGGTACTGCGGCACGTAGCGCAGGATCTCCCGCAGCTCCACGAGCCGATGAGTCGTCTTGCCGCGCTCGGCGCCATTCGCTGATGGATTCTGTATTCGCATAGCTATCCAGTATATAGCCTTGGCGGGCCGCTTGAACCGTGGCGCACGGTAGATTGCGTTACACTCTGGTAATTATCTTAACTCTCCGCTAATGAGATGCGTCTTGGCGGAAACCGGATTGACTTGTCGGCAGCGTCTACGCTATTTACCAGCGTAACCGCCCGGCGCATCTTTCCCGTCCTAACTTTTTCGCCCGGAAAGGCCGATCTCGTATAGAGCGAGCCCGTGGATTCGGATTTCTTATGCGGTACTTTCGGCCCTACTCCTTTCTCGGCGTGCTTTGCGTGATCGCGCTCGCGATCCCGGTGCTGCGCCGCGATCAAGATTGGGTGACGGTCTACCTGCCCGCGGCCGAACGTCTGGTGAGCAGCGGCGACATCTTCGCCAACGGCTCGGGCTTCGTCTATCCGCCGATCAATGCCCTCTTGCCGCTCCCCTTTCTGGCGATGTCACGCACACCTGGAATGTTGGCGTGGCACGCGCTCAACATGCTGGCTCTTGGCGCGTTGATCGTCGGGGCCTGGCGACTTGCCGGCGGACCGCTTCTCGAAGGCATTCGCGGCATCTCCTGGCGCGAACATGCAGCGTTCTGGCTCGGCCTGGCCTGCGGCATCTCGAGCTGCTTCGACGCGATCACCAATCAGCAGACCGACATCCTAGTGGCCGCCCTCGTCATTCTCGGCTGTCTGGCGTTGAGCGGGCAGCGCGATCTGCGCGCGGCCTTGTGCTTCGGCCTGGCGGCGGCGCTCAAGTGCACGCCGCTTCTCTGGGCGCCATACCTCGCCTGGCGCCGCCGCTGGCTGGCCGCCGGGCTCGTCGGCGTTGCCGCGGTCGGCTTCAATTTCTTGCCCGATGTCACGCATCCCGCGAGCGATTCGTCGAGCCGGGCCGTCACCTGGGCGAGTAGATTTCTCATGCCGATGACCGAAAGCAAGGCGGACTTCGGTAGCTGGACCTGCGGCATCGGTGGCAACCAATCGGTCCCCGGCTTGTGCCAGCGCTGGCTCATCTACGACACCTACTGGAACGGCAACGAACTCGAAGGGAAATACCGCGAGGGCCGGGCATCGCCCGAAATGCTGAAGGCGGTCGCCTGGAGTGCGATGTTCCTGCTGCTCGCCGCCGCCGCGGTGTTTGCCTGGCGTGCTCCGGCCGAGACCGTGGCGCCGCCCGGCCAGCCCGCGACCGATTCGCTGCACTTCGGCATCATTCTCATCCTGATGGTGCTGCTGTCGCCGCACTCGAGCAAGCCGCACTTTTGCACGCTGCTCTTTCCCGGCTTCTGCGTGGCCCGCGCCGCTCTCGTTGGATCCAGGCGCGGCTTGCTTATCGTGCTGATCGCCGCCGTGGCCTGTGCCCTGGCGTCCAACGAGGATCTCGTCGGCGAATGGCTCTATAGCTGGTCGAAGTGGTATGGCTCCCTCGCCGGATGTGCCTTGCTGCTGATGGCCGGTTCGGGCTATCTCCTCTGGATGCGCGGGGCCCTATCTGTCGACCGCGCGACGGACATCCGTCCCTTTGCGCGACCCACTGGACGCCGTGCGGCGTGATTCATGTCAGATTGCCTACGAGAAGTCGGCTTCGCGGCGGCACCGGCTTCACCGGTAACGCGCCGCGCAGCACCAGGTTGTCGCAAATGATCGGACCTCTAGAAATCGCTGCCGGCGATGTCGCCCGACGCTGGCGTCGTTAGCGCAACCAGGGTCGGCAGGGTAACGGAACCGGTCAACGGACGCACCGTGCCATCTCCCAGCAATACGTTCATGGCCTCGTGCGGCGTTTGCGTCTGCGAATTGGCGGTGGCGCCGACGTAGGTGCAGTTGGCCTTGCTGGGCTGCACCTGGAAAATAGCGGTGGGCAAGCTGCCCTGATAGGCCATCGGGGAATTGGCGCCGGGACTGCCGGCGGCCTGGCGCCAGATGCCGTTGTCGTTGGCTCCGTTGTTGCATCCGCCGTATTTCTCGAACACGATGATCGTGTTGGAGGTGCCGTCGCTGAAGGTCTGCGGAATGGACGGCCGCGACGAGTTGGTGTCGAAGATCTGGGCATTGAAGGCATAGTTCGTGACGCCGACGTTGGTGCTGGAGTTGAAGCCGCCGGTGCTGGTGGAATCGGACGGGCAGACGTAGACGACCGGGGCTTTTTGAGCATTTCCGCCGTTGGAGCCCGTGGTGCCGTTCCAGTTGGTCATGAAGGTCGCTTGCTCCAAAAAGGGGAGCAACCAGAATTGCACCGTACCGGTGTAGCTGGACGGCGTTCCTCCCGGGGCGAACGACGAGACCGTGGGATAGTTCTTGTCGAACTGCGGCAAAAACTTGAACGCGTCATTGGCGCCGTGAGTCGCCAGGCCGATCTGCTTGAGGTTGTTGATGCACTGCGTGCGCGCTGCCGCGGACCGAACTTTTTGCACCGCGGGGACCAGCAGTGCGATGAGAATGGCGATGATCGCTATGACCACCAGCAACTCGATCAGCGTGAAACCGGGTGACAAACGCTTCTTGGACACGAGCATTCAATAACTCCTTGGTGAAACCAGTCTCCTCACGCTCCTGAAATCAGGAAGCTCGCGAAGGATTCGGCATTTCCGGTTCATCCGGTGTGTGCCGACGCTTGATGAAATGCCTCCCGAGAACGGGTCGGCGATGAGGGCGACTTCTGCGTCCATTTGCTAAGTTGGATGGGTCACAGTTGCGATTCCGGGTCGACGGATTCGCCGCACTTGATCGCTGGCGGCTGTACCGGCGGAAGTGTGCCCTCCTCCGTCACGGTAAGCACCACTTCGTTTGGCGTGGGAACCGCGAAGGTCAGCGGCGAAGACTTGCCCAGGTAGCGAGGATCAAGCCGGATCTCGGCCAGCAACGCCTCGACGCTCCCCTTGTCGGAAGGCAAGCTGATCCAGGCCCGATAGGTCCCCTTGGGCACGCCTGGCAGCAACTCCGTCTTGTGCCTCGTTTGCAAGCTGAAGGTTCCATCCGGCTGGATCACGCCGGATGCTTGCAGGAAAGGCTCCTTTTCCAGCTGGCAGATGACCTCGCCTCCCGCAAGTCGTGCGAGGCCGGTTTGATTGAACTGAACTCTGCCTCGCACGGGATAGGTTGTCGGCCGGCTGCTGCAACCGGTCAGCAAGACCAGCAGGCCCGCAACGCAAAACCCAGACAAATAGCCACGCAACACGATTGCTCCTTGAGGCATGCTTGAGGAATTGTTGTTTCGGAACGGCCGGGGTCGATTCACGGATCCAGCGACACGCTTTCGCCTCCCGAGCGCGTGACGAGGGCGCCCAGCGTTTGCAGGCTGGTGTTGATGGGCAACGATTTGACCGTGCCGTCGCAGAACACGAAGTTGCAGTGACCGGGATGCGGACCGCCGAACGTCGTGTTGGCGAGGGCGCCGTTCTGGTTGTTCGGCGGCGATAGCGGACGTTGATCCCCATTGGCCGCGATTCCCATCTTGCGTCGGCAGGAATTGGTCTGGCCGCCGAAGATGCTGCGGTCTTCGTTCTTGCCACGCAGCGAATTGGGGCGGACGTGCTTTTCACCGAACATGGTCGTGTTCGATGTGCCATCGGAGATGGTTGTCAAAGACACCTGGCCGCGCCAGCCCGGCTTGAGGATCTGGTTGCCGCTGGCATCGGTCGTCAGGCTATTCGCCATGTCGAACGTGGGAATGATGGCGCCGTTGGAAGCGGAACCATCCGCGGAGGTCCCGAAGCTGGCGCCGTAGTCGCTGAGCCCACCGCCCGCCGGGACGAAATCCCCCTGGCTGAGAACAAAGGGCGGCCTCGTGGGGCAATGCAGCACGGCCAATTGTTGTTGGTAGGCGCTGGCAGGTTGCTTGGATGCTGGATAGTTCAGGTTCCATTGGTTGTAGAGCGGCCCCTGATCGACGTAAGGCAGCAGCAGCACCGCCCATGTCGCCCAGCCATCCGGGTCGAGCTGATTGCCGCCCAGCCAGGATGGGACCAGGAACTTATTGGCGTCGTGATAGGCATGCGTGGCCAGGCCAATTTGCTTGAGATTGTTGATGCACTGCGTGCGGGCGGCGGCCTCGCGAACCTTCTGCACCGCGGGCACCAAAAGCGCGATCAGGATCGCGATGATGGCGATCACGACAAGCAGCTCGATCAGCGTGAATCCGCGGCGTCGGAGTTTCACCGAGTTCATGGATGGTCCCTCCTGGCAGGCGCCGTCGAAGCGACAGCGGCCAAGTCAACGCATCTCCGGTGAACCGGTCAAGGCGCGAATGAAATTGTGAATTGCCTCCCGGATTCGGGTCGGCGGAATAGGGAGAGATTATTTTCGTTGTGTCGTGGCACGGCGAGCGAGCCGAGTTTTCTCCACTCGCTCCACCTGCACCACCACGCCATCCTGAACCACGAGAGTGACGCTGCCGAACTGCAGGTCGCGCAGGGCTTGAAGGATGGCCTGCACGGGCACGACCTTCTCTGCGTCGCCCCCGGCGGGTTCGGAGAGTGCGGTCGGATTCATGTCGAGCGTCCTTTCTCAAGCGGCCTGGGTCGCGGCCTTGGATTCGTGCTCCGCCTTGACCGCATTTCGGAGCGCGCTCCACAGAGCCAGCTCCAGGTCCAAAAACGAGCCGCGAAAGCCTCGTTCCAGAACCGCGTGATAGGCCGCCTGGGTGAGCTGGGCGACCCGTTCTTCATGTTGATCGTGAAAGGCGCTGTTGACGGTTGGCATGACTCTTTCCTTTATGCAACATTGCTTCGCTTGGAGGAATAAACGCGTGTTACAGAAGGGGCCGTTCGGCGACGGCAGCGGGATCACCCAGATGCGCTGCTCAAGTCGGCCGTTCGTCCGATGAGCCACGTCACCCGGGATTGGTACAGCGACCGTGTTT
>DASRSQ010000499.1:0-6291 GCA_035656475.1 Gemmataceae bacterium
CTTCACCTTCATCATGTCGCCGACCTTGCAGACGGCGTCGACCCGGTCGACGTACTTGTCGTCCAGTTCGCTGATGTGGCAGAGGCCGTCGCGGCCGGGCAGGATCTCGATGAAGGCGCCGAAATCCTTGATCGACGTCACCTTGCCTTCGTAGATCTTGCCGATCTTGACTTCCTCGCACAGCGATTCGACGATCAGCTTCGCCTGCTCGGCCCCCTCGGCGCTCGAATGCGCGATCTCGACGGTGCCGTCTTCCTGGATGTCGATCTTGGCGCCGGTCTGCTCCTGGATGCCGCGGATGGTCTTGCCGCCTGGGCCGATGAGCAGGCCGATCTTTTCGGGATGGATCTTGGTGCGCAGCATGCGTGGAGCATGCTTGCTGGTCTCGCCACGCGGGTAACGCAGCGTCATCACGATTGCCTTGAGGATCTCGCGACGAGCTTCCTTCGCCTGCTCGAGCGTGGCGCGGATGATCTCGTCAGAGATGCCGTCAATCTTGAGATCAAGTTGGATGCCCGTGATGCCGCGGATGGTGCCGGCAACCTTGAAGTCCATGTCGCCGAAGTGGTCTTCGTCCCCCATGATGTCGGTCAGCAGAGTGAACTTGTCCGTCTCCTTGACCAGGCCGATCGAGATACCCGCGACCGGGTCTGAAATCGGGACGCCAGCGTCCATGAGGGCGAGCGTACCGCCGCAGACGGAGGCCATGCTGGAGGAGCCGTTGGATTCGAGAATGTCGGACACGAGGCGAATCGTGTAGGGGAACTTGTCGCCGGGCGGAATGACCGGCTTCAGGCTGCGCTCGGCGAGTGCGCCGTGCCCGATTTCACGGCGTCCCGGGCCACGGATCGGCTTGCATTCGCCGACCGAGAATGGCGGGAAGTTGTAGTCGAGCATGAACTTCTTGGAATATTCGTCGAGCAGCCCGTCCACGCGTTGCTCGTCCTCGGAAGTGCCAAGCACGGTGGTGACGAGGGCTTGCGTTTCGCCGCGCGTGAATAGCGCGGAGCCATGGACGCGTGGCAACACGCCGACCTCGCAGGCGAGCGGTCGGATGTCCTTCGTGCCACGGCCGTCGATGCGCTTGCCTTCGAGGATGAGGGCGCGGACGATCGATTCCTCGAGCCATTCGAACGCTTGCGACACCTGTTGCGGCGTGTATTCGCTCTCGCCTTCTTCGGGAATCAGATCCTCGAACACGCGGTCACGCAGGGCGCTAATCGCCTCGGCGCGATTCGCCTTGCCCTTGGTTTGCTTGAGTTCGCGGAACTCGGCGCCGTACTTTGCCTTGAGGATGTCCTTGACCGGATTGACCGGCGGCGCGGCGGGGAACTCCTTCGTCGGCAGGCCGGCCTTCGTGCGGAACTCCTCGATCAGGCCGATGATGCGGCGAATGTGCTCGTGGCCGAACTGGATGGCGGCGGCCATCTGATCTTCCGGCATCTCGCGCGAGAAGCCCTCGATCATGGTGATGTTGTCGCGCGTGCCGGCGACGATCAGGTCGAGGTCGCTCTCTTCCATCTGCGACACGGTCGGCATGATGACGAACTTGTCGGCGATGCGGCCGACCCGGACCGAGCCGGTCAGTTGCAGGAACGGGATGTGCGACACGTGCAACGACGCACTGGAGCCGATCATGCACAGGATGTCCGGATCGTTCTCGCCATCGAACGACATCGCGGCGGCGATGATCTGGACTTCGTTGCGATAATCGGAGGGAAACAGCGGACGAATAGGGCGGTCAATGAGGCGGGAGGTCAGGATTTCCTTGGTGGTCGGGCGACCTTCGCGTTTGATGAAGCCGCCCGGAAATTTGCCGGCGGCGTAGGTCTTTTCGCGATAATCGACCACGAGTGGGAAGAAATCGCGCCCCTCGATCGGCTTGCCTTCACACGCGGTGGTGAGGGTCCAGGTTTCGCCTAGCCCGACGACGACAGCGCCGTGAGCCTGCTTGGCGATCTTGCCGGTTTCGAGGAAGAGTGTTTGTTCGCCTAGTTGGAGTTCGACACGACATGCCTGCACTGCAAATACCTCAGCTTCTGACGGCAGGAGTCGTTCGGAGACAAGGCAAAAGGAAAAAGGTAAAAGGAAAAGCGAGAGATTGGAGGTTACTTATTCCTTTTGCCTATTTCCTTTTTACTTACGAAGGCCGAGCTTGTTGATGACGACGAGATAGCGGTTGCGATCGACGTTGCGCAGGTAGCTCAGGAGGCTGTTGCGCTTGCTGACCATCATCAACAGGCCGCGACGGCTCGCATGATCCTTCTTGTGCGTGCGCAGATGCTCGGTGAGTTGCGTGATGCGCTCGGTGAGCAATGCGATTTGCACTTCGGGCGAGCCGGTATCGGAGGCCTTGCGCCGATAGGTGTCAATCAATTCCGTTTTCCGGTCTTTCGTGATGGCCATACCGTGCTCGACGCCTCCGCCCCAAACGACTTACTGCCTAGGACATACTTTTTCCACGACACTTTAGTTCCATTCAAGTGTATGGTTGGGCGCAAAAATCGCCAAGGGGCGTATGATAAATTGTCAGTGATCAGAGGTCAGGGGTGAGGGGTTGGAACGAATGCACGCAAGCGCTCGGGTCTTTCTGAAGGAGATCATCGACTACGCCGGCCTGTTTCCGCCGGCGAAGTTGCCGTTGGATCAGGCGGCGCAGAACTATCTCGATGCCAGCAACGACTCGGGGCGCCTTTGGATGTTGCGCAGCTTTGTGTGTCCGACGGCCCAGCTGCCCGAACTGGCGACCAAGACCTCACGGCCACTTGGCGTGGCAGCGCTCGGAACCGCAGTCACCCGGCTCGACGCTTTCATGCCCCAGCTTGACGCAGATATGCGGCTCATCAGGGAAAGCCGTGCGGCATCTGCCGAGGCAATTATCTCCACCTACGAGGTCGCCCTTCCAGCGGGCCTTGCCTGCACCCAGCTTGGCGACGTGATTGAGCCATTCGTCGAAGCATTGCGGAATCATGGTTTGCGCGGGTTTCTGGAGATTCCTCTATCGAGAAGTTGGGAAACGGATGTCAGCAACCTCGGCCAGGCAATTGATGCCTGGCGCAAGAAATCAATCGAAGACGAAAGGGTGAAAACGGGCTTCGATCTTCATCCCTTGTCCCTGAAAATGATGCTCGGCATCAAGCTGCGCTGCGGCGGCCTGAAGCCCGCGGCCTTTCCGAGCGACGCCCAGGTAGCCCATTTCATCGAGCGTTGCCGGGAGGCGAACGTGCGCTGGAAGGCGACCGCGGGCCTGCATCATCCGCGCCGGCACTGGGACGAAAACCTCAAGGTTTGGCATCACGGCTTCCTCAACGTCTTCCTTGCCGGCATCCTGGCGCGCACGCAGAGGAACTGGCCCAAATTGACCGAAATCCTCGCGGATCGGGAGCTCGGCGACCTCCGCTTCGAAGGCGATCGCATGGCGTGGAAGTTCTGGGAGTGCGACAAGCGGGAAATCGCGATTGCACGAAACGAGTTCGCCACCAGCTTCGGCAGCTGCAGCTTCGACGAACCGGTCGCCGATCTGCAGGCGATGGGGCTACTGTGACAACGCTTTGACGGCCGACTGGCGATCGGGATAGAACGAGAAATACTTCTCGATGCCGGCAATGCGAAATAGCTCGCGCGTGTCGTCATTGACCTGGGCGAGGGCTAGCTTGCCCTCAACACTATCCAGTCGGCGCTGCAGGTTCAGCACCTTGGCAAAGAACACGCTGAGCAGACAGTCCACCTCGTCTGGGCCCAGCATCAGCACGACGGCGCGGGCATTGTCGACATCCACCAGCTGTGCGAACTCGGCGCCGAGGTCGTCCATCTGATCGTCTTCGAGCCGAGCGGCGTGCAGGTCAACGCAGTGAACGTTGCCGACCTTCTCAACCTTGAGCAATTTCTCCGGGCCTTTCACGCCAACACCTCTTGAGATGCAACCATGGGCAATTTTTGACGCGCCACCGACGGCTCAGGTTCAGGCTCCCCGACCAGCATGCCATTGTCGATTCGCACAACCCGCACGGGCACCACCTTGCGCAACAGCGCCGGCGCATGGCCGCGAAACGACACGGGGACATAACGGCACGATGTCCCCTGCACGCAGCCGGCCCGCTTCGGATCGGCCCCTTCGACCAGCACGTCCAACCGACGGCCGATCAGACGATCTTGATAGGCCAGCGTCAACTCGCGCTCCAGCTCGCGCAATCGCTCTCGGCGTTTGTCCATGACGGCCGGCGGCACCGCGTCCCGCAACTCCGCCGCCGGCGTGCCCGCGCGCGGGCTGTACGTGAACACGTGGATCTTCGCAAATCCAGCCTGCCGGGCGATCTGGCATGTGGCCTCGAAATCGGTCTCGGTCTCGCCCGGAAAGCCGACGATGATGTCCGTCGTCAGCGCCGGCGTGTCGAGCGCCTCGTGCAAACGGCGGCAGCGTTCGAGAAATCCCGCCGCCGTGTAACGCCGTCGCATCGCACGCAGGATGCGCTCGGAGCCGCTCTGCAGGCACAGGTGCAAATGCGGCACCACGCGCGGCGAGCGGGCCATGGCCCGCACCAGGTCGTCGCGAGCCTCCGCCGCCTCCAGGCTGCTCAACCGCACGCGGAAGTCACCAGGCAACCGATCGAGCATATCGAGCAAATGCCAGAGCCGCTGCCATTGGGCCTTCGGCTTACCCTTGCTCAAGTCGAGACCGTAATGGCCGAGATGCACGCCCGTCAGCACGATCTCCGGATAGCCCGCCGCAACCAGCTCGCCCACTTCTCGTGCAATTTCCTCCGGCGCCCGGCTGCGTAGAATCGGACGAACCGACGGGATGATGCAATAGGTGCAGTTGAGGATGCAGCCATCCTGCACCTTGACGAAGGCCCGCTGATGATCGTCGAAGCGCGTGATCCCCGCCGGCATTTCGTTGACGCCAAACTCCCGCAGCTCGCGGGGCAAATTCGCCTTGTCGGTGACGACGCGCGTCACGCCAGGCAATTGCGCAACTGCTTGCGGGTCGCGCGTCGCATAACAGCCCATGACGACGATCGGCGCCTCCGGCTGGTTGCGATGCAGCCGGCGTATCGCAGTGCGACTCTTGGCGTCCCCTTCCATCGTCACGGTGCAGGTGTTGACGATGCACAGATCGGCGCGTTCGCCGTTCGTCGCCTCGCGATAGCCATTGAGTTCGAGGGCTTCCTTGACGTACTGCGTCTCATACTGGTTGACCTTGCACCCCAGCGTGACCAGACGACAGGTTCGAGTTGGAATGGCCATTTCACTTGAATCAGTGGATGCGGGCAAAGATATTATTATTCGAGATAGCGGCCCCTTTGTACACCCGCCGACGATGCCAAATGTTGGCCTCCCCGTCTTAGACACCACAAGCGCGGCCTCCGCTAGTGCGGGCTTTAGCTGCCATGGTATTCCCTTGTCGATGAAAATCACACGTTGGCCGGTCCAACGACTATCACAATTTCGCCTGCCTCGATGTGCTTTTCATAAACCGGCAATGGAATCCGCGTCGGTCCCGCGCATGCCTGGCCGCTCGCGACCTTGAAGCGCGCCCCGTGCCAGGGACAGACGACGCAGCCCGACTCCATCGTGCCCAGGTTTAGCGGGCCGCCGGTGTGCGGGCAGACCGGATGCAATGCGTGCAATCCGTCGGCATCATGAGCGATCAGCACGTCACCGCCTTCGGTATGCACGATCGTCATCGATCCCTGCGGATAATTCGCCGCCGGTCCGAGGCGATAGGTGCCCGGCTTGAGCGGTTTGCGCCACTTCTCGGCGTCGACGCCACTGACGCCTCCCGGAATCCCTGGCCAACCGCCGATGCAAACGCCGACGCCGAGATCCTCGTCCCAGACCTTGTCGACCACGCGCACCACGGACGGCGCGATCAGCCCGCGCAGCCAGCCCCAGTCGGGTAGCCATGGCAGGAAATACGTCTCATGCACCTCGGTGCCATTCGGATGCGGACGAAGTTGCGAATGCACCCTGGTGCCGCGATGTCGGCCGGCGACGAATTCGAACCAGATGTCGCCGGGCGCTTGATAGGTCTGCACGACCCGGCTCGTCGCCCGGCGGCTGCGGTCGGCCGGCCAGTGCTGATCGTAGACGATCCGCGTCCCCGTGTTCTCGACTAGCCGGTACTCGCCAAGCGTGGTCGGATGCACGTGTGCGATGTGTTCGTAGTCGAAATACTGGTCGAGCACCACAGCGAACGGATAGGGGATTACCTTGGTGTAGGGAATTGTCAGCATGGCGCCTCCACGGGCTCATTGTACAGCCAGAGCTGCCGTAGCCACCAGCGGCCAGGCG
>DASRSQ010000500.1:0-12778 GCA_035656475.1 Gemmataceae bacterium
TCGAGCCAGGCAGCGCCGGCGTCTTCATGTGCGTCGTCAACGCCTTGATGCGCGACGTCCTCCGGCAAACCGCTGAGCATGTGGCCGATGTCGTGCAGCAAGGCGGCGACAACCAGCTCCTCATCCGCGCCGGCGCCGACCGCGAGGTTCGCCGACTGCAGCGCGTGCTCTGTCTGCGATACGGCTTCGCCGTAGTACGCGGCGCTGCCGGCGACGGCAAACATTTGCATGATCGTATCCACAGTGTTCATCGACGTAATCTCCTTCACGGCACGACGGCTACGCGCTGCCCGGCCTCACGGTGCGCGCACGCGAATGCGGAATCGATCTCATCAAGGCGAAACGTGTGCGCGATCAGGTCCGCGAACGGATACGCCTGGCCGGGGCCAGCGAGAAAGTCGAGAGCGGTTGCGAGATCGCGCGGAGCATAGTTGTGGACGCCGCGAATCGTCAGCATTCGCCGCACCACCGCTTCTGGATCGAGCGGCACGCTGGGCGTCGGCAAGACGGTTCCTGCCAGCACCAGCGTCCCACCGATGCGTGTACGCTCAAGCCCCGCCTGTACGGTCGATGCGACGCCAGCCAACTCCAACGTGACGTCCGCGCCGCGGCCTGACGTGATGTCGGCGATGGCATCCGGCAGCGCATCGGGCGTGACGGCATGGGTGGCGCCAAACGCGCGTGCGCGTCCGCAGCGCGCGCTATTCGTGTCGCAGGGAAGCACATGGGCTGCGCCGGCACTGCGTGCCATCGTGCACGCGGTCAGGCCGAGGATGCCGGCGCCGAGGACCAACACGGTCCGCCCTTCGATCGCGCCGGCTGCACGCAGCACCGCGGCCACCGTCGCCGTCGCGCAATTCGCCGACGCCACCAGCGCATCGGACAGCGCATCCGGCACGCGAAATATCGCCGAGCCAGATACCAGCAGAACGTAGTCGGCCAACCCGCCCGCGAACGGTTGCGCCATCTCCACGCGCCGATGACCATATTTGTGCAGGCTAACGCATTTTTGCGGCAATCCGTCGGCGCAGTAGAAACATCGTCCGCAGCTCGCTGCGACGCTCCAGCTCACGCGGTCGCCGAGACGCAGGTCGACGCCGCGGTGATCTATGCGTGCCGCGTCGGGGCCAAACGCCTCGATGCGACCGACGATCTCGTGCCCCAGCACGGTCGGCGTCGGGCTCTCGCGGCGTCCCGCATGGGTATGCATGTCGCTGCTGCAGAGCGTGCAACACGCGACGCGCACCAGGATTTCTTCTCCAGCCGGCGTCGGCGTCGGCGCCTCGACGATTTCGAGCGGTTGGCCCGCTCCGCGAAACAACACCGCTCGTGCCATCACGCTTCCTCCTTGCCCAGAAGAAGCGGCGCCGACGTCAGCTCGTCGGCGACCGAACGTGTCGCCGGGTGAATCGCAAAATACCACCAGCAGGGCACGAGCAACAACACCGACGCGATGGCAATCACCCAGCTCAACGGCACGAAGAAGTGCAGGAAGTTCTCGCTCGGCTCGAAGACGTTATGGGTCAGCATCACGGCGGCGTAACCGAGATAGCCGATAGCGTCGGCCAGGTACATTAGGTAGCCGATGTTGCCGCGATCGCGCGTCATCGCAATCAGGCGTTCGAAGAGCGTGGTATGAAAGACGACGTACGGCAGGTAAAGTCCGAGTCCTTGCAAGATCATGAACGGGATCGGCGCAAGCGCTCCCGCCGACAGCCCGACGAGGGCGGCGCCGATCAGGAAGAAGCCGACGATGGCGAGCGTCATCGACGTGAAGAACGCGCGGCGATTGTCGCGAATGCAGACGGCGAGGCCCGCGACGAGCGGCGCGGCGATACCCACGGCCATCTCGGAGATCACGAAATCTTGCGGGGCATTGTCGATGCCCAATCCTTGCCAGATGGCCAGCCCGAAATCCGAACGCACGCTGCGCAGCACCGTCAGCAACAAATACACGAAGACGAGCAGCGTCAGCCCGGTCGCATAACGCAGAAAGAAATCGCGGCGATCGGCGCGGTTCATTGGCTTGCGTTCGCTGCGTGATGCAACGTCGGCGGGCGACGGCGCCGGAATGCGCGACAGCATCCACGCGAACAATAGCATGGGCGGCACAAACAACAGCCCGGCCACGAACGGCATCCACGCCTTGTCCAGGTGCCACATCATGAGCAATCTGCCGACCATTTTCGCCACGCCGTCGCCAATGATGAAGCTGGCGCACAGGCCTGCGGTCAGCGCCTCGGTGTGTCGGCGTCCTTCGAGAAAGCCGAGCAGGAGCCCGAAGACGATGCCGAGCGGCAGGCCATTGAGGAAGAAAAAGATGCAGTTGTAGGGGGCCGGCGTCAGAGCGAAGAACAAGAGGGCCGTTTCGGCAAAAGCGATCAGGCCGAGCAACCAGGCGACGCGTCGGCCCGGCGTCATCTCGGCAATCACCTTGATGCCGAGGAACTTCGAGATCGTGTAGCCGAGGCCTTGCGAGATGACGAGCAGCGTCAACTCGGTGAATCTGCCGAGCACTGGTTCGCTGTAGGCGTCGCCGGTGAATGCTTTGCGAAAGGCGTAGGTGCAAAAATAGGCGCCGAACGCGGCAATCGCGCACCATGCCGAGAGCGTCCAGCCATTGCGTGAGCCTTTGGCCAAGCCGTCGCTTGCGCGTCCGGCTAACGGATCCGCCATTCATGCACCTGCTGCGTGCGTTTCGGCCGCGGCAGCAACCGGTTGGTCGGCTGGCGCCGTCGCCCCCTGCTGCCTGTCCGCCGGGGTCTTGAACACAAGGTAAAGAATACGAACTACGAAGAGCGACATCACCATCGCGCTGAGGACGCCGCCGATCACGACGGTCGCAAGCGGCCGCTGCACCTCGGCGCCCATGCCATTGCTGAACGCCATCGGCACGAAGCCGAGACTTGCGACCAGCGTAGTCATCAGCACGGGCCGCAGGCGCGTCACCGATGCTTGCCGAACCGCTTCGTCGAGCGGCAGGCCCTTGGCTCGCAGTTGGCGAATGTACGACACGAGGATCATGTCATCGAGCACGGCGACGCCGGACATGGCGATGAAACCGACGGCGGCCGAGATCGAGAACGGCATGTCGCGAATCCACAGGGCAATGATGCCGCCGACCGCGCCGAAGGGGACGCCGGTCAAAACGCGCGCCATGTCGATGAAGTTGCCGTAGGTCATGTAGAGCAGGATTCCGATCAACAGGACCGCGACCGGGACGACGATGAGCAAGCGCGTTCTGGCGCTGACCAGGTTTTCATACTGTCCACCCATCTCGATACGGTAACGCGACGACGGCATCGCGATATTCGTCTTCAGCTTCCGCTCTGCTTCCTCGACAAAACCGCCGAGGTCCCGGCCTCGCACGTTGCAGGTGACGACGATGCGGCGCTGGCCCCACTCGCGCGTCACCGTTGCCGGCGTGTCTTGCACGATCTGGACCGTGGCGAGGCGCGACAACGGCAGACGCTCACCCTTCGCAGTGATGATAGGCAGCTCCTCGATCAGCCGTTTCGCATCCTCGCCGCCGGCGACCGCGCCGCGATATTTCTCCGGCAAACGCATGACCAACGGGAAGCGAAACTGTCCTTCGAACACCTCACTGATGCGCACGCTGCCAAGCGACTCGACAAGGTCGAGCACCGCCTTCGCGGGAACGCCGTGCCGGGCGATCTCGTCCTGCTTGATCTTTACCTGCAAGATCGGCAATCCGGTCAACGGTTCGATGATGATGTCGGCGTTGCCGTCCACGGTGCGCAGCACCTTCTCGATTTCCTGGGCCTTCTCTTGCAATGTCTTGATGTCATCGCCGAACAGCTTGACCGCGACGGCCGCTTTCGTGCCCGATTCCATCTCGTCGATGCGCTCCTGGATCGGCTGGGCAAACGCCATCTTGACGCCAAGGAAGGGGCGCAGCTCTTTCTGCAGTAGCACCGTCAGCTCGGCCTGCGACTTCGCCTTCGTCCACTTTTGGCGCTGCTTCAGGCTCACGAACACATCGGTCAGCTCGATGCCCATCGGATCGGTCGCGATCTCCGCCGAGCCAATGCGGCTCCAGACGTGCTCGACCTCATCGGGAAATGCCTTCAGGATCGTCTGCTCGATTCGCGTGTTCTCCGCAATCGTCGTCTCGATCGGCGTGTCCGCGAGCCGCACCATGTTGATCTCGATCGCTCCTTCCGATAGCGTCGGCACGAATTCGGACCCCAGACTGGGCGCAATGAAGCCGAAGGTGACGATGAGGATCCCCAGCGCCAGGAGAATGACGGCGGCCTTGTGCTTCATCGAGAAATCGAGAATCGGATTGTGGATCGCATGAGCAATCCGCATGAACAACGGCTCGCGCTCCTCAACCTTCATCGGCAACAGCAAACTTGCCAGCACCGGCATCAGCGTCATGGACAGGATCATCGAACCGGCCAGTGCGCAGATCACCGTCAACGCCATCGGCCGGAACAGCTTTCCTTCCGTTCCTTCAAGCGTGAGGATCGGCAAGTACACGATCATGATGATCAGCTCGCCGTAGAGCGTTGGTTTGCGGACTTCAAGGGCGGCGTCGCGCACGATTTCCAGCTTGGTCTTCTTCTGCAAATCGCCATGCGCGATGTGCCGCACGCAGTTCTCGACCATGACGACGGAACTGTCCACGATCATGCCGAAGTCGATGGCGCCCAGGCTGAGCAGGCTCGCGGAGATTCCGAAGCGCAACATGCCGCTGAAGGCGAAAAGCATCGACAGCGGGATCGCCAGTGCAACGATGAAGGCGGCGCGCAGGTTGCCGAGGAACAGGAACAGCACCGCGATGACGAGGATGCCGGCCTCGAACAGGTTGTTCTTGACGGTATCGATGACATAGTCGACCAGCTCCGTGCGGTCGTAGACCGGCTCGACCTTGACCTCCGGCGGCAGCGAGGTCTTGATCTCCTCCAGCTTCTTCTTGAGCGCCCACGTCACCTCGTGGCTGTTCTCCCCCATCAACATGAAGCCGAGGCCGAGCACGACTTCCCCCTTGCCGTCGGCCGTGACAGCGCCGCGGCGGATTTCGTGGCCGAACTCGACATCGGCGACGTCAGCGACCTTGATGGGGACGCCATGCTTGGATGCGATCACGATCCCCTTGATCTCGTCGAGGTTGGTAGTGCGGCCGATGCCGTGCACGAGGGCGATGTTGCTCTTTTGATGGACGCTGCCGCCGCCGACATTGCGATGATTCTTGCGCACCGCGTCGAGGACATCGTCGAAGGTGAGCTTGTGGCGATCGAGCTTGTTGGGATCGATACGGATCTGATATTGCTTCTCGTAGCCGCCCCAGGTGTTGATCTCGGCGGTCCCCTTGACCGTCTTCAGCTTCGGCTTGATCACCCAGTCCTGGATCGAGCGCATGTCGGTGACATCGGAGCTTTGACCGCTGACGACATAGTGAAACACCTCGCCTAGCCCCGTCGACACCGGCCCCATTTTCGGCCGTTCGAGGCCGGCGGGCAGTTCGACCGTGCTCAGGCGCTCGTTGATAAGGTTGCGCGCGAAGTAGATATTGGTGTCGTCCTCGAAGGTGACGACGACCTGCGAGAAGCCGAACTTCGAGATCGAGCGCAACGATTCGAGCTTGGGCAAACCGCCGATGGCCTGCTCGATCGGGAACGTGATCTGCTGTTCGATCTCGAGCGGCCCGAGCGATGGGGCGACCGTGTTGATCTGCACCTGCATCGGCGTCGTATCGGGAAACGCGTCGACATCGAGGTAGCGCATCGAGAAGACGCCCCACACCGCGAACGCCAGCACGACCGCGATCACGATAAAGCGATGCTTGAGCGATGTATCGATGATCCAGTTCAGCACGAGAATGTCCTCGGATCGTCCAAAAAATGCCAGTCCTCGTAGGGTGGGTCGAGCAACGCGAGACCATTCGCACACACTTTACGTCTTTGCTTCAGAAAACGGCGAACATTCGGCTCCCCTCTCCCCCCGGTACTCCGGGGGGAGAGGGGAGTTGCTCGCAATCTTCCAACTGTCTAGCCATTAACATGGTGCGTGTGGTCTAGCGTTGCTCGACCCTACGTCAATCTCCGCCAAGCGTGCTCTTGAGCAACTCGCCGCGCAGGGCGTAACTGTTCCGGCCAGCGACGAGTTCGCCCGGCACGACGCCCGCAAGGATTTCGGTGTAGCTCTCGTTGCCAATGCGATTCGTCACGCCGGGGCGAACGTTGCGCACGTGAAACACCTTGGGCGCCCCGGGGTGATCGAAGTTCTTGTCCTGCACGAAGACCACATGGCAGTCGCCGGCCCAGTGAATCGCTTCGCTCGAGACGACGACGGCATCCTTCTCGTCGCGCAGGAGGATACGGCCGGTGCCGTAGCTGTTGGCGAGCAGCTTGCCTTCGGGGTTCGGCAGTTCCGCCCGCACTTGCACCGTGCGCGTTTTCTCGTCCACCTCGGCGCTCTTCCACACGAGCTCGCCGGTCACCTCCTCGGCGGCGCCGTCCACGCGGAACATGACCTGCTGCCCAGGCCGATTCTTCTTCGCGTCGCGCACGCGCACGAAGTGCATGTCCTCATTGCGGACGTTCAGCGTCAGCCACATGCGGCTCGCATCGGCGATGATGAACAACGGTTTGCCCGGATCGGTCATTTCGCCGAGCGCCGCCTTCACCGTGATGACAGACCCTGCGCGGGCGGCAATGAGCGGCGTCAGGTTCGCCGTCGTCGTCTTTGCGTTCAGCCCGGCGGTGATCTCGCGCGGGATGCCGAAGAAGTGAACCTGTTCGGTCAGTTCCTCGGACGTGAGCTTGGCCTTCTCATCGACGCGGATGGGCAGCCCCATGTTATTCAGGGTTTGCTGGGATCCGGTCAGACGGATACGGGCCTCGCGCAGCGCCGTTTCGGCCTCGCTGATCCGCGCCAGCGACACGCTTCCCGTGTCGGACAGCGAATTCAAACGATCGAGCGTCTTCTTGCGCAGCTCGACCTGGGCGTACGCTTGCAAAAGCTCCGCCTTGGCCTTGCCGACCTCGGCCGAATCGAGCAGGGCCAGTACGTCGCCGCGCTGCACCGCGGCACCGAGCGTGCCGTTGTCGGTGATCATCCACACCCGGCCTGCCACCGCCGACGATATCGGAATGACACGCGGTTGCTCAAAGCTGACTTCGCCGCTCGCCGAGATTGATTCGACGATCGGCTCGCGCTTGACCGGGCTGACTTCGATCCCCATCTTGTGCAGGATCTTGTCGGACGCCACCTGGATACGGCGCTCGTGGAGCTTGCTGGCCTCACTGTTCTCCTTGCGAGGTTTGAGGGCAAGGGCAAGGGCGGCACGCGCGCGGTCGTCGGGCCGAATGTCCGGCGTCGACTTCGTTTGCACGACCTCGGGGCGCTCAAACGGACAGTTGTGCACGCCATGCGTCTCGCACCAGGTTGACTCGGTGCGAGGCAACAACGACTCGTCGCACTCCACGCATATGCCCTTCGGGACGCCATGGTCGTTGCACCATTCGGCATCGTCGTCATTGTCCGCGTCGCCGAAGAGCTTCGAAAACTTCGGCACCGTCCAGCCGAATTCATGCCCCGCATAGGCGACCCCGAAGAGCGCGACGAGCACGAGCAGCGTCGGCACCATGCCAAGAATCCGGCGCGCGAGCGGCGGATCCTTCGCGATCGATGGCGGATTGGATTCGTGCGCACCATTGCTGTGGTTGTCGTTCATGTCGCTGATCCCGTGTCAATGGCCGCTGATCGCAGGCGCGCAGCGTGCGCGCGCGGCAGTCGGCGCAAGGGTTCTGTTCACTCAGTTGAAAGATGTTGACGAGCGAAGGGATCAGGCGCGCGGCGGGCGGTCGAGGCTGCCACGGATGGGAGAGGGATAGGCGATGGAATCAAGGAGCGAGCATTCGCCGATGCAGGCCGGCCGATGCGCGTCAACGACGTTGGCGGTCGGGCACGGAAGCTTGGCGATTCCGCAAATCGGGCAATCCGGCGGACACTTGTGCTCCGGCTGAACGGGACGCGAAGTCTCGTCCTTGCTCGGCGTCTGGTTCGCCAGCGAAATGTCGGATTCTTCCGATAAATCCTCAAGCGCGTCGCAGCGGAGCGTGTTGACGAAGAGGTAGGTCAACACGCAACCGAAAGAGATCAGACGCAGCAACCAGGGACGCAAGCGATAACCTCGAAATTCGCCTTTCACCCCCAATATAACGCCGCGCGCGCCGGTCTTCAATGGTTTTCGCCAGAATCGCAAGACCTGGACGGCACGCCGACGGCAGGCTAACAATCATGACATGCACAAGCATATCGTTGAGGTGCAGGGCCATCGCGGCGCCCGCGGCCTGGCGCCGGAGAACACGCTGGCCGGCTTCGAGGTCGCGCTCGATGTCGGCGTCGACTCGATCGAGACCGACGCCCATCTGTCGCGCGAAGGCACGCCGGTGCTGATCCATGATCCGCACATCGACGGCCGCCATGTGCGCGCGATGTCGCTGG
The DNA here is from genome assembly GCA_035656475.1 of Gemmataceae bacterium. Taxonomy (GTDB): domain Bacteria; phylum Planctomycetota; class Planctomycetia; order Gemmatales; family Gemmataceae; genus SIAQ01. The sequence goes on from DASRSQ010000500.1 coordinate 8,476, forward strand.
ATGAATTGCGCAGTCGCGCGATTCCGACACTGGCAGACTTCTTCACGTTGGTGGCGGCACACGCGCAGGGCGAGCGAGCGCGTCGCCTCATCTTCGACATCGAGCTCAAACGTGTGCCGTTCGAGCCAGCGACAATCGGCGACGATTTTGATGGAGTTGAGCCGGGGATATTGGAACGCGCCATCGTCGAGACGATCCTCAAGGCCGGGGTCGTCGAGCGGACGCGCGTGCGCAGCTTCGATCATCGGGCGGTGCTGGCGGCGAAGAAGCTGGAGCCGAGATTGACGACGGGATTGCTGATCCACAACACGCTGCCGGTCGATATCGCCGCGCTGCTCGAACAGGCGCGAGCCGACATCTATTGTCCGGACTTCCATTTCCTTGATGCCCGCGCAGTGCAGCAGGTGATCGACGCTGGCAAGCGAGTTATCCCGTACACCGTCAACGAGCCGAGCGATTGGCAGCGATTGATCGCATGGGGCGTGCATGGGATTTGCACCGATTACCCCGATCGTTTGGTGAAGTGGCTCGCGGAGTCCGCATAACCCGGCTGCTCACGCAGCACGGCTCGCCATTGCTTCGGCGAGCCGCCACGCGTGAGCGTGCGGGTTACGCCTTTGGCGTCGGCGGCACGGTCACCGCCTGTGTGCCTCGAGAGAATCGCCGATAGATCCACACGACAATCAGCAGCAGCACAATCCATGGCAGCACAAAACTCAATCCCGCGACGATCCAGAGCAGGCATGTCGCGAACACGGTGAAGCTGACGTACAGGCTGCGCGACACGTAGGTGCCGAAGCCTTCGTCCGTCGGAATGATCGGATTCGGCCCCGTCAACTGCACGACGATCTGGGCCGTTGCCAACTCGTTCTCCGGCACCGATGGGTTCGGCTTCTGCTCCCAGTTGACGACCTTTCCCTTTTCCTTGATCTCGGTCACCAGTACGTCGCCGGCCGACAACGGCACGCTGATCACGAGCAACGCCTCGGTTTGTCCTTGCTTGTTGAGGCCATTTTTGGGGCGAGTGACCTGCCCCTTGGCCGCCTTGACGATGTCGATGATTTCATTCGTCTTCTTCTCGACGTTCTTCACCTCGACGTGCATCACCGTCCGCTCGCGCGGCTCCACGTTGGCGATGCTGTAGAGCTTGAGCGTGTAGCCGAACTTTTGCTCGGTCGAAATCTCCTTGATGTCGGCCTGCAGGTTGACGCGGTCGAGAGCCGGGCCGAAGCTCGCGATCAGCTTGTCGACCTCTGCCTTCTTCGCGATCGGCACATTGAACTCGATGACCGCGACGGCCTTCTGCTTGTCCTGGTTCTCGTCGAGCCGGGCCTCGCGGATCTGGCCTTGATGGACACGATTGATCTCGTCCTTGAGCTTTTCGAAGTTGCCACGCACGTCGGCGGTGACCACGTCGAGCTTGACCGAATGCTTGGGCCGAATGTTGACGATGTTGTTGAGCGTGACCTGAAACAGCACATCGTTGACCTTACGCCGCGGCGTCAGCACCGGCCCCGTGCCTCCCTCGGTCGACTGCGTTTGCGTGTCCTCGTGCGACGAGACGATGCCAAGCTTTTCGAGCACCCGGCGAAACGCGTCCTTGTTGGCCGGCGGAATCTCGGCATGCAGGATCGCCTCGACCTGGCCGGCGGGAAGCTGTTTCTCGTCCGACTTGACGATGCGTCCCTTGAGTTCCTCGACCGCCTTCTCGGCCGTCTCGCGTGCCTTGGTGACGTTGTCCACCTCGATGCGCGTCTTGACCGTCGCGCTGACGACGAGCGCCGCGGCGGCGGAAATCTCCTTTTCGACGAGCCGAATGGTGAGCGTGCTGAGCGCGACCTGGTTGGCGTAGTAGCGCAGCTCCCCCTCCATCTTCTCGATCTTCGTGCGCCAGACGCCCAGCTCCTTCTCGGCCGCGATAAGGTCCTTCACCTCGCCTTTGCCGGTCTCGATGATGCTGAGCAGGCGCTTCTCAACGGTGCGGGCCGCCTTCAGTTCGCTCTCGGTATCGGTGAACTGCTTGGTGACATCCTGGCTGCCGATGTGCTGCATCTTGAGATCGCCCATCTTGCCGAGATCGCGGCGCAGATCGAGCACGAAGTCGTCGAGATGTTCCGGCGGCATGCGCACGACCACCTGGCCGCGCGTCTTGCCGTTGGCTTGCTTCTCGGAGTTGCTGGTGAGGATACGTCCTCCCTTGGGCAGCAACGGCTTGATGAGCGCTCCGACCGCCTGGACGGCCTTGTCGAAGGAATCGACCTCGAACTCCATCTCGCCCGTGCGAATGATCTTGAGGCTGCTATCAACCTGCGGCTCGGGCTTGGTTTTTTCTTGCTTGGCCACGGTCGGCACAATGGGATTGAAGCCGAGCGTGGGATCAGGCAGAATATTTCCAGCCTTCTTCTCTTCCTTGGCGGGCGGCACGCCGCCATCTGGTGTTTTTGCTTCGCCATCTCCCGGCTGCGGCGGTCCATTGCTGGGCGGCGGCGGCGGCGTCTTGGCGGGTTCGTCGGGAGCGCGGTAGTAGGTGTCGGATGGCTTCAAGTTGGCCTTTGTGTACACATCAAGATCGAAAGCCTTCTTCTTGGTGTCAGCCTTCGCATTCGCAATCGCGCTCTCAGGAGTTAACGTTCCGGCCGAAAGTAATCCGGCTGTCAAGGCCGGCGACTTTGGCGAGTCCGTAATTACTGGAAGGCCGAACTGGTTTGTTTTTGAAAGGTTCGCGGGATCGGCAATTTCGCCGCCGGTGCTATAGCCAAAGAGAGCGGCAGGGTTTTTGCCTGAAGGGATCACACCATTCCGATAGAAGTAGGTCGTTGCCCTCCGACTAAAGTCCGCTTCCCGAGCCTTCGATGTTCCGCCGGCCTCATTTGCCCCACCTTGGCCGCCGCTGCCGACGCCACCGCCTCCGGGTGGTTGCTGCGCGTGAGCGTCGGACTTTTTGCTTTCAAGCTGCTTAAGGGCATCGAAATCAGCGACGCCCATGCTGCGGGAATCATCAACCAAACCTTCCACATTTATGCCGTCGACACCGTCGAATGGCGCCGTCTTGGTCCATCCGAAATAGGACCTTGTCGAATATCCAGCCGCTGTCGCCTCCCCAGGCCCAAACAGCCCCGTCCCCGCCACCGCCTGCACGCCCACGCCAATAGCGCCAAGCAACACCGCCGCCGCGACGCCGGCGGCGAAGCGCGTCCACATTGACCAGCGTGCTGGCTTCGGCGCCTGGCGCAAGCCCTGGATCATGCGGTCTTCCAGCTTCGCGTCCGGGTGGGCGTCGGCGAACAGGTTGGCCATCGTCGTCTCCAGCTTGCGGGCTTGCGTCAACGCCTGGGTGCAATCGGCACAGCCCGCGACGTGTTGCTCGGTGCGCGTCCGTTCGTCGGCCGACAAGCCGTCGGCGACGTAGGCATCCAGGTTGTCTTGCACCCATTCATGTTCCGACATCGTCATCTCCCGAATTTCCCCCCTCTCCCTCTGGGAGAGGGGCCGGGGGTGAGGGCTGAACTTTCAGTATCTTGCCGATTCTGCCCTCACCCCCAACCCCTCTCCCAGGAGGAGAGGGGAGCCGAAGCTTCAACGCGATTGCCGGGCGACTCGTCCGCCCGCCTCTGCGAGGCGGGGCTAAACGGTTGCCGTCAATCCAAAAAATCGTCGCCGAGCGACTTCTGCATCGCCGCACGCATGCGTTCCATGCCGCGCCGCAACAGGCCTCGCAACGCGCCGTTCGTCAGGCCCATCTGCGTCTGGATCGTCTCGTAGTCGGCGCCGGCCAGATAGCGCAACGTCAACGGCAGCCGATATTCCTCTGGCAACTCGCGCAGGATCGCGAGCACCTTTTGCCGAAGCTCCTCGCGCTCGACGTGGACCTCGGGCGGCGTCGGCATCAGCGACGCCTGGCGGAATTGCAATATCGCCGGCTCTGTCGTGCGCGTCTCGCGGCTGCCGTGGCGGGCGGCGTCGATCGCGGCGTTCTGGGCGATGCGCAGGATCCACGGGCGAAAGCGATCCGTTTGCGTGAGCTGGCCGATGGTGCGAAATGCCGTCAGCAGCGTTTCTTGCAGGAGGTCTTCCGCCTGATGCGCGTCGCCGGTTTCGAGGTAAAGGCGTGCGTAGACGAGCCGACTCGTACGGCGCACGAGCTCCTCGAACGCGGCTCGATCGCCGCGCTGAGCCTGCTCCACCAGCATTTCATCCGGCTCGGTCATTCGTGGCTTCCTGCAATCAAGACGCCAACGGCGCGCGTCACGCGCGCGGATTTTTTCCCAAGCCCCGGGATGAGCGCAGCGATTCCCGGGGGTCG
>DASRSQ010000501.1:0-3012 GCA_035656475.1 Gemmataceae bacterium
GAGGGAGAGGGGAGAAATCCGCGTCAGAAGGGCAGCTTACCATCGCCGCGTGTGGGCACGCGGCCATAGCCAGCGACCTTTTCGTAAACGCGGACGTAATCGACCAGCATCTCCGCCGGGAACGGCGTCGTCTTGTCCGGATTGCCCGGGAAGCGGCCGCCGATGGCAAGATTGATGATGAGATAAAACGGCTGATCGAACGGCGCCGGCCACGGATTGACATCCTGCTCTCCCGCTGGCTTCGCGCCCTTACCCTTCGCCCGCTTGCTGCTGCTCCACCAGAACGATTGCGTCGAATAGACCTTCCCATCCACCGACCAGCGCATTACACCCGGCTCCCATTCGAGACCGTATACGTGGAAGTCGGCGACACTACCCTTGTCAGGCAAGACATACGTTTTGCTCGCCTCGACATTGGCGGGCCAGCTCGAACCGAAATGGAGCGTGCCGAGCACCTTGTTCGGCTCGTGTCCTTTGACTTCGACGATGTCAATCTCGCCTGACGACGCCCAGCCGCCATATTTCTCGTCCAGCGGCAACATCCAGATGGCGGGCCAGATCCCTTTGCCCGTGGGCAGCTTGGCACGGAATTCGAACTTGCCATACTTCTGCGCGAAGAGCGCCGAACCGTCGCGCTTGCGGGTCTTGAGGCGAGCGGACGTGTAACCGAATCCGTGTAGCGATTCCTTGAGCGCGCGGACGTGCAGCATGCCGTCCTTCACGAAGGCGTTATCGGCTTCGCGCGTGTAGTATTGCAGTTCGTTGTTGCCCCAACCGGCGATCCAGGTGTTGGCGTCGTAGTTAAAGAAGCCGTTGCCGAGATCGAAGTCCCATTTCTTGCGATCGATGTCTTTGCCGTCGAACTCGTCGCTCCAGACGAGCTTCCACGCGTCGGACTTCTCCTGGGCGCGAGGCAGCGCGGCAGGAATGGCGGCGAGGACGATCAGCGCGATAGCGCCATTGCGTAGGTACGGTCTCATGATGCGCTTTCATATGCGGACGGTATCGAATCCGAGTCATCGTATTCACGTGCTCGCGATCCTCAACTTCAAAACAATCTTGCCACGGAAGTGATCGTCTACGATTGGATCAGGCACGGTATCGCGAGATGGTCAGCGAGAAATGGTATCGCGATGGCGATCCCCGGCTGCGCGGTTCGTCGAGGCGAATGGCATCGAATGTTGGCTTGCGCACCAGCCAGATCGGCCCCTTCAGCGACTTCGAATGTGCTTCCGCGCCATTGCCAGGATGTCGCGATGATCGAATGCGAGCTTGGGCGGGCGGGCCAGCGAGAACCAGCCGACTTCCGCGGCATCGTCTCCGGCAACTGCGTCGACCTGCGATGCATGGACGCGCGTCACATATACGACGCTGACGGTTCGGCCGCGCGGGTCGCGCTCGGGGTCGCCGAACGTGTGCAACTGCGCCAGCGTGCCGACCTTGATGCCGGTCTCCTCGTGCAATTCGCGGCGAGCGGCGGCTTCCAGCGTCTCTTCCATGTCGACAAAGCCGCCCGGAATCGCCCAGAATCCCTGGAACGGCGGATGCTTGCGGCAAATCAGCAGCACGCGCGGCTTCGCTTCACGCGTCACGACGACGATGTCGACCGTCACGGCGGGACGCGGGTAGTCGTAGGTGTATTTGCCTTTGCTTGCCATGACACTACTTCGGCCAGTTGGCTTGCATTACGGAGATCGGCGGAATCCGTGGCACCGACGTGATCGGCACCGGCGCCTCCAGACGCACTGCCGGCTCCCACTGCGTCGCGCCCGTACGCGGGGTCGGCTGGTCCGGCATCGCGCCGCGCGCCACCGGCGCCAGCTCCTTTGGCTGCGCCATCGGCACCGTCAGGCGCACCGTGCGGCCGCTCTGGTTGCCCATGAAGGTCGCGGTACCATTGTTCTGGTTCGTGTTCGTGTTCGACGCGAACACCGGGTTCTGCTGCTGTTTATTCTTGGTGTCACGCAGATATTGCAGCCAGGCCTGCTCGAGCTCTTCGACGTTGCCGTGGCCGAAATAGCTCTTGGCGGCCGCGTCCCAACCATGCTGCATGCCGTGGCCGACGAAATTGAGGAAGTGCTGCTTGTTGCTGCGCTTCACGAGGTAGTCGCTGAGCGAGAAGCCCTGGGCGTACAGGCACATCACCTGCTGTGGATATTCTTTCAGCGCGAGCAGGTTTCGCAACGGAATCTGCTGCCCGCGGTTGAGGATGCTGCGCACGAGCTTGTCGTGCCGTTCGCGTTCGATGTCGTCTTCCGACAGGACCGAACCCCCTTCGTCCGCCCAGCGCGGCACCGGGGTTTTGAAATGATTGGCAAACACCGTATGGGTAATCTCGTGCGGCAGGACGCTGTAGATGAGCCGCTCGAGGGGACCATGGATCTTCATGCGCTGACTGTTGACGCGGCCATAGCTGAAGCTGAACTCGGTCTCGCCCTTCGGTCCGTCCATTGCGACGGTCACGTGCAGCGGGCACGGTTCGGGCCAGGGCGGCATCTCACGGCCGAGCCATTGGATCGCTTTCTCTTTGCGGTAGTGTTCGGCCCACTGGGCGACCGACTGGCAGACCTGCGGATTGGCTGCAACGACAATGAAATTCTTCGTCCGCAGCTCCGCGCCCATCGAACAGATCACGGTCGAGGTCACGAGCAGCGCCAATAGCTTCTTCATGTTCCGCAAACCTCCCGGCAGACCTGGTTCCGCAGTCATTGCGAGAAGCATTCTGCGTGAAGTTTAAAAGCAAAACATGAGCCAAGCTGTCGGCGCTCCACCTTTTTCGTGCGAATCCACGTCCGAAGATGCTACATGGGTGAGACTTGCGGATAGCACCGGACACGAGTCGCCTGCACGACCGCTGCATGCGGATTTTGTAAATTCTTCCGCAACTTCGCCGGCGCGCCCGCAGGGATTTGCAAGTTTGGGAGAGAGCCGGTAGCCGGTAGGCGGCAGCCGGTAGCCAGAGGAGCCGAGCCGCTAGAGAGCCGGCAGCCGGTAGCCAGAGGAGCCGAGCCG
>DASRSQ010000502.1:0-2265 GCA_035656475.1 Gemmataceae bacterium
AACGCGAGCCCCACCATCTCTCGCCTATGCGGGTAGTGGGCGCATCGAACGACAACCGAACACAAGTCGCATCCGCAAACGATGGTGAGTCTCGCGTTGCTCGACCCACCCTACCTAAATGCACTATCGCAACGGGTGCGATTTGAAGAACTCCCACATGATCGCGTTGGCCGAGAAATTTCTGGTCGCCGGGCCCATCCAGCTGGCCGCGAACGGCGAACCGGGCCAGGTGTGACCGCCATTCTCGATGGTGTAGAGGACGACATCCGCCTTCTTCTTCGGGCAGAGGAATTCGGTGCACATCACCTTCATCAATTTCTCGTTCACGTCCACAGCCGACTCCTTCCCCTTTTCGTCGCAGCCATTCGTCTTGATGCAGACGTCGAGCGTGTCCTTCACCGAGCGAAAGCTGAGCAGCCCCGGCGTTGCCGTGAACTTGAGCGGACCATCGAACGGCACCAGCGTGTCCTTGGTGCCATGGAAGTGGACCACGGGAACAGGCCGCTTTGGCTCGTACTTCTTGACCGACATGGTGCCGCCAACCGGCGCGATCGCCGCCACGCGTTCGGACATCTCCGCGGCCACGCGATAGCACATCATGCCGCCGTTCGACATGCCGGTGAAATAGACACGTTTCCTGTCGACGTTCAGGCATCCCTCGACGTCGTCGAGCACCTTGTTGAGATACTTGACATCGTCGGTCTTATTCAGATCGCCGGGAAACAGGCCGGCGTTCCAGGTCAGCAGCTCGCCGTTGGGATAGACGACGATGAAGTTGTTGTCGTCCGCAGTCTTGTCGAGGCCGGTGTACATCTCCATCAGCTTGTGCACCATGGTCGCCCCATGCAGCGCCACCACGACCGGCGTCGGCTTCTTGGCGTCATACTTCGTCGGCACGTGAATCCAGTGCTCGCGCTTGCGCCCGTCGACGGTGATGCTGTGCTTGCAATTGCCGGGCCCGAGCGCATCGGGAGCGGGTTGGGCGACGAGCAGCGAAGTGGTAAGAAGTATGGCGTATTGCATCGGTTCTCTCCCATCCGTGAGGTACGGATAACTACCGCATTATACCAGCGACATCCGTGGCTTGTTTCAGCGGGTCTCTTGACACGCATTGCTTGCAATGGAACGCGAGTTGATATGTTAACCAAGAAGCGCAATCGATGTCCAGCCTGCCTGCGCCGTACGTGCGAGTGAATCTATGCCTGCCGCTGATGAAGCGATGTTCGCGGAATTGCACGACACCGTGCGCGCCTTGACAACCCAGCTCGGCAAAGTCATCGTCGGCCAGGAAAGCGTCATCGAACAGTTGCTGATTGGCCTGTGCAGCCGCGGACATTGCTTGCTCGTTGGCGTGCCGGGCCTGGCGAAGACGCTGCTGGTCAGCTCGCTGGCGCGGATCCTCGATCTGTCGTTCAAGCGCATCCAGTTCACGCCCGATCTGATGCCGGCCGACATCACCGGGACCGACATCTTGCAGGACGATCCGGCGACGCATCAGAGAAAATTCGTATTCCTGCCCGGCCCGCTGTTCGCGAACATGATTCTCGCGGACGAGATCAATCGCACACCGCCGAAGACGCAAGCCGCTTTGCTCGAAGCGATGCAGGAGCATCACGTCACCGCCGGCGGGCAGACGTACAAGCTGCCGGAGCCGTTTTTCGTCCTGGCGACGCAGAACCCGATCGAGCAGGAAGGGACGTATCCGTTGCCGGAGGCGCAGCTCGACCGGTTCATGTTTCAGATTGCAGTCTCCTATCCGAGCCGGGCGGAGGAGTTGGCGATCATGAAGCAGACCACGGCCGGCCGGCCGCCGGAGCTGGAGCGCGTGCTGTCGGCCGAGCGAATCCTGAAGCTGCAGGAACTGGTCCGCCAGGTGATCGTCGGCGATCATGTGTTCCAGTATGCGGTCGACCTGGTGCGGGCGACGCGGCCGAAGGAGCCGGGGACGCCGAAGTTCTTGCCAGACCTGGTGAGCTGGGGCGCAGGCCCGCGGGCCAGTCAGTACCTGATCCTCGCAGGCAAGGCGCGGGCACTGTTGCAAGGCCGGCTGCACGTGAGCACGCAGGACATCAAGGCGGTCGCGTATCCGGTGCTGCGGCATCGCATGATCACGACGTTCCACGCCGACGCCGAGGGGATCACGACCGACCGCATCATCGAACGCTTGCTCAGCGAGGTGCCGTTGCCGCAGGAACAGGCCGCCGGGAAGGTCCTGGGCAAGTAAGCAAATCGCAGTAGCCCCTGACAAATTCGGCGGTTTTATGA